>NZ_VRUV01000373.1:0-4567 GCF_008039455.1 Methylobacterium sp. WL116 | reverse complement strand
GCCCCTACGGCACCGGCTTCCTGCGCGGGCTCGGACGCAGGCTCGGCGGCCTGCTCGGCAGCGAGCGCGAGCCCGGCCCGGTCAACCACGTCTCCCTGGGCGCCCATTGCCAGATGGCGCACGTGCTGAAGACGCTCGGGTTGCGTACCTGGTCGGGGCCGTTCGACTGGATCTTCACCATGCCGGGGATGGTTCGCGACTGCCTCGCCGACGACTTCGCCGCGCTCCTGGATCGATCGCAGCTCGAGACCATCCCCCTGGACGAGCGGCAGGGCGAGGGCATCTGGCGCGGGCGCCACCGGCTGTATCGCGAGCGCTACGGGCTCGCATGCGTCTTCAACCACCACGACCCGGCCTCGGACGAGGCCGACTACCGCTTCCTCGCCGAAGGGGTCCGCCGCCTGCGGATCGCGCTGTCGAACCCCGTCGCCGAGAACCAATTCTGGCTGTTGACCCACCTCCACACGCCGCCCGAGGTCGCCTACGGCATTTGTGACATTTTGGCACAGCGAGGATCGGGGAACCATTTAACCTTTTTGCAGCACGTGCCGGGAAGCCCCGCGAGGCGCGTCGTGGCGGCCGAGCCGACGCGCCCCGACCTGCGCTGGCTGACGGTGGAAACCCCTTCCGCATCAGTCGGTTTGCGCCTGGCCGATCCGGTCGACGACGCGTTCCTCGTCGACCTGATCGCGGCGGAGTCGCGGCGCACCCTTCGCCCGTCCCCGTGATCCACATCGGGGCCGGTGGCGCCGAGTGGGGCGGGGGGCGGATCCTTGCGGTAACGGAGGCGTAAGCTTACCAAAGCTAGAGAGTGGGGGAGTGACGCACGACGGCTGCCGACAAGGCCCGCGCGCGGTGTGTTCGAGGACGAGGTTCCCCCATGGCTGTGCGCCGGTTCGCCGTTGCAAGTCTCCACAGAGCGTCCCGCCTGATCGCGCCCGTGGCCGTCGCGGCCGCCCTGTCCCTCGGCGGCTGCCAGGACGGGATGATCAACGGCGCCTCGACGCGCTCGCTCACGCCGATCCCGCCCCAGACCCTGTCCCTGATGCAGACCAAGGGGATGCAGCAGAGCGACCCGATCCTGATCCGCGCCTACAAGAAGGAAGCGGAGATGGAGGTGTGGAAGCGCGGGACCGACGGTCGCTACGGGCTCCTGAAGATCTATCCGATCTGCCGTTGGTCGGGCCAGCTCGGGCCCAAGCGCAAGCAGGGCGATCGCCAGGCGCCGGAGGGATTCTACACGATCACCCCGGGCCAGATGAACCCGAACTCGTCCTACTACCTTTCCTTCGACACCGGTTTCCCGAACGCCTACGACCGGGCGAACGGCAGCACCGGCAACTACCTGATGGTCCACGGCACCTGCTCGTCGGCCGGGTGCTTCGCGATGACAGACGCATCGATGTCGGAGATCTACGCGGTCGCGCGCGAGGCCTTCGCCGGCGGCCAGCGCGCGTTCCAGTTCCAGTCGTATCCGTTCCGGATGACGGCACAAAACATGGCCAAGTACCGGAACGACCCGAACGCCCCGTTTTGGCGCAACCTCAAGGAAGGCGCCGACTATTTCGAAGCCCTGCGCGACGAGCCGAAGGTCGGGGTGTGCGGCACCAAGTACGTATTCGGCGGCGCGGATGCCGCCGCCGGCTCGTGCACGCCGAAGGTCGATCCGCTCGTCGCCGAGAAGCGCACCCACGACAACCAGGAGATCGCCGAGCTCGTCGCCAAGGGCACGCCGGCGACGCGGGTGGTCTACGACGACGGCGGCGGCAACCCGGTGTTCCGCGCCGAGCAGACCACCGCCTTCGCCAACCTCGGCGGCACCGAGACCGAGCTGCCCTACAGCGCCAAGGATTACGGCCGACACAACCTCGGCGACGTCAGCCGGCCGGAGAGCCTGGCTGCCGGCCCGCGCGAGATCGAGGTCGACGCCAAGGGCCGTCCGGTGATGCTCGCCGCCGCGCCCGAGGCGCCGATCCCGACCAAGGCCGCGGCGTCAGCCCTCGCCAAGGGCGGCAAGGCGGATGCGGGCAAGCCCGGCACGGCCAAGCCCGACGCGATGAAGCCCGGCACGCGGACGCTGATGGCCAAGCAGCCCGACCCCAGCGACGATGGGGTCAAGGAAGCCGCGAAGGCCAAGCCGGCGCGGATCACGGTCGCCGGCGCTGACGACGATCCGAGCACCTACCGGACGCTGCTCGGCAAGGTCTTCGACAAGGACGCGACGCCGACACCCGCGACGCCGACGGCGGACGCGGTCGTCGCCGAGCCGGTGAAGGTCGCCGCGCAGACCGTCAAGGTGGCTCACGCCGCGCCGCGCCCAGTGCGCAAGGTGACGACGACCGCGCTTCGGACGGACAAGCCCGAGAAGCCCTGACCGATCGCGACGCGCTCGGTCGAACGAAGACAGCCGCCGGTCGCGCGACCGGCGGCTGTCTTCGTTTCGGCGATGCCGCTCAGAGCAGAGGGCGGTCGCGGTTCATCAGCCAGAGCGCGTGGATCATGCCGGGCAGGCCGAACATCAGCGTTAGGACGATATTGAGGAGGAACTGCAGGCCGATGCCGTTGGTCACGAGCACGGCGATCGGCGGCAGGAAGATCGCGAGAAGGATGCGGACGAGCGTCGACACGGGAACTCCGGGTATGCAGCGAGTGTTGGCGATGCAACGAAGCTAGGCCGTTTCCGTTCCAGCAGCCGGCGGGGGATCTCCTCGGCGTCCCGTGCATGCGCCGGCCACATCCCCGCCGCGAACCGCCCCGATGAGGCGGCCCGTGCGGCCCTTCCCGTCGGAGGTGTTCCCGCGCCGCCAAGGGCGTTCCCGTGACAGCACCGATCCGGCCCCATCCGCCCGAAGGCCAGGCGATCCCGCGCGCGCGTCCCTGGACCGGGCCGGGCTTCGTCGAGTTCGTGGCGATCGTCGCGCTGATGATGGCGGTCACCGCGATCTCGATCGACAACCTGCTGCCGGCCTTCCCGGCGATCCAGGCCCGTTTCGGCGTCGTCGACCCGAACCACCTGCAGTGGCTGATCTACGTCTACATGATCGGCTTCGGCTCGGCCCAGATCGTCTACGGCCCGGTCTCCGACGCCCTCGGGCGACGTCCCGTGCTGATCGGCAGCCTGCTGGTCTACGTCACCGGAACCCTGCTCGCGATGGTCGCGCCGTCGTTCGGATGGCTGCTCGCCGCCCGCGTGATCCAGGGGCTCGGCGCGGCCGGCGGCCGGGTGCTCTCGACCACGATCGTGCGCGACCGCTTCGCCGGGCGCGAGATGGCGAGCGTGATGTCCTTCACCATGATGGTGTTCCTGATCGTGCCGATGATCGCGCCGGCGATCGGCGGGGCGATGCTCGCGCTCGGCTCTTGGACCTACGTCTTCGTCTCGATGCTCGCGCTCGCGGGGCTGCTCGCGCTCTGGTTCCTAGCGCGCATGCCCGAGACGCTGCATCCGGAATACCGCCGGCCGCTCTCCTTCGCCGCGACGGGGCAGGCCCTGCGGACCACGCTCGGCTGTCGCGTCGCGATCGGCTACGCCACCGCCCTCGGCCTGCTCACCGGCTGCATCATGGGCTATGTCGGCTCGGCCCAGCAGGTGTTCGACACCGGGCTCTACCACCTCGGCGCGCTGTTCCCCCTGGCCTTCGGGCTGGTCGCGGGCGCCATGGGCGCGGCGACCCTGGTCAACGCCCGGGTGGTGGGCCGCCTCGGGATGCGGGCGCTGTCGCATGCGGGGCTGACGGCCTTCGTCGCGGTGGCGCTCGGGCAGGTCGCGATCGGGCTCGCCTATGGCGGGCACCCGCCGCTGGCGCTGTTCCTCGCGGTGCTCGCCGGCAACCAGTTCCTGATCAGCTTCGCGATGCCGAACTTCAACGCGCTCGCCCTGCAGCCGCTCGGCGCGATCGCCGGCACGGCCTCCTCGTTCCTCGGGTTCTACACGACGATCCTCGGCGCGCTCTGCGGCTTCGCGATCGGCCAGTGCTTCGACGGCACGACCCTGCCGATCGCCTTCGGCTATGCCGGGCTCGGCGCGGCCGCGCTCCTCGTGGTGGCGTGGACCGAGCGCGGACGCCTGTTCCGCGGCGGCGTTTCCGGTTGAGCGCGGGGGCGACTTAACCCGGTCTTCAGCGGTGCGGACGACGATGCCGTCCTCGCCTCAGACCACCGGAGACCACGCGTGATCGCCCGAGCCCAGGACGGACTGCTTCTCGCCGCGCGCCTTCTGCTGGCGGCCGCGCTGCTGCCGACCGGCATCGCCCGCGCCCTCAACGTCTCCGGTTTCGCGCTGACGCTGGCCGGCGCCGGCGTGCCGGCCCCGAACGCGGTGGCGACGCTCGCCGTCGTCGTGCAGGTGTTCGGGCCGCTCGCGCTGATCGTCGGCGTGCTGCCGCGGATCACCGGCGTCGCGCTCGCCGGGTTCGCCGGCCTCACGGCGATGCTGCTCCACGCCTTCTGGCAGTTCTCCGGCCCGGCGGCCGCGGCCGAGCGCACGCTGCTGCTCGCCGACCTCGGGCTCGCTGGCGGCTTCCTGATCTACGCGCTCGCCGGACCCGGCGCCTGGAGCTGGCAGGGC
>NZ_VRUV01000372.1:0-4609 GCF_008039455.1 Methylobacterium sp. WL116 | reverse complement strand
AGCCGCGCCGGCCCGCTTCCGCCGCCACCGCGGCGAGCATGTCGGGCGAGAGGTCGAGCGCGGTGACCGTGCCGGCATGCGGCGCCATCGCGAAGGCGACGTGGCCGCCGCCGCAGCCGAGATCGAGGGCGCGGGCCGGGCGCACCGTTCGTATGCGCTCGGCGATGCGGTCGAGGTCGGCGCCGGCGGCGTGGACCGCGCTCGCGACGTAGGACGCGGCCTGCGCGCCGAACCGGTCGGCGACGTGGGTCTCGTGGCGGCGCGTGGGGGCGCTCATGGGATCCTCCCTCAGGGCGCCGGCACCAGCGGCGCGAGGCGCGAGAGCCGGAGCGCGACGGCGAGCGCCAGCCCGTAGAGCAGGCCGACGAACGCCACCACGCCGGTCCAGCCGGAATGGGCGAAGAACCAGCCGCCCATCGTGCCGAGCACCGACGAGCCGAGGTAGTACAGCGACAGGTACACCGCCGAGGCCTGGGCGCGATCGCGCAGGGCGCGGCGGCCGATCCAGCTGCTCGCCACCGAATGGGCGCCGAAGAAGCCGATGGTGACGACGACGATGCCGAGCACGACGAGCCACAGGCTCTGCGACAGGGTCATCAGGATGCCGGCGATCGCCACGGTGATCGCCAGCCACAGCACCTTGCGCCGCCCGAGCCGGCTCGCGACCTCGCCGGTGAGCGTCGAGCTCATCGTGCCGAACAGGTAGACGACGAAGATCGCGCCGATCGCGGTCTGGCTCAGCGAGAACGGCGGGTCGAGCAGGCGGAAGCCGATGTAGTTATAGACGCATACGAAGCCGCCCATCAGCAGGAAGGCTTCCGCGAACAGCCACGGCAGGCCGGGATCGCGGAAGTGCTGGCCGAAGGTGCCGGGCACCTCGCGCCAGCGCATCGGGTGGGCGACGAAGCTGCGCGAGGGCGGCAGCGCCCACCAGAACGCGAAGGCCGCGACCAGCGCCAGAACGCCGATGGTGCCGATCCCGAGCCGCCACGAGGCGTGGTCGGCGATGATGCCGGCGATCAGCCGCCCGCACATCCCGCCGACCGCGTTGCCGCCGACGAGCAGGCCCATCGACAGGCCGATCGAGCGCCCGTCCATCTCCTCGCCGAGATAAGCCATCGCCACCGCCGGCAACCCGCTCGCGGCGAGGCCGGTCAGCGCGCGCAGCACCAGGAACCCGTGCCAGCTCGGCACCAGCGCGGCGACGATCGTGAGGAGGGCGGAGGCGAAGAGCGAGGCCAGCATCACCGGCTTGCGGCCGAGCACCTCGGAGATCGGGCTGACGAAGAGCAGCGCCACCGCCAGCACCCCGCAGGGCAGCGACAGGGCGAGGCTGCTCTCGGCCGGCGACACGCCGAAATCGTCGGCATAGACCGGCAGCAGCGGCTGCACGCCGTAGAGCACCGCGAAGGTGGAGAACCCGGCCGCCGCCAGCGCCAGCGCCGTGCGGCGGAAGACCGGCGTGCCCGATCGGATCAGCTCGACGCCGTCGCTCATGCGTTCCTGGTTCCGGCTCCGGTGGCGGCGTCGGTGTTGGGCCGCGTCCCGGGCCGGCGTCAACAGCCGGAGGCGCAGGGCGGTTCGATTCCGACGCTTTCCACGGCCGCCCGGCCGACGCACGGATCCCTGAGCCCGCCGCGGCGGCACCGGCACCGGCCGCGCGACCAGCGTATCGGCCAAGACGATCGCCCGCGGCGAACCCGGAGGCCGGGTATTCGCGACCGGATGGAAGGGCCGTCACAAGACGTACACGGCCGCTGGATAAGCGTGACCGCAAGCACAGAGCGACGAAACGGGCGCTCGCACCAGCGCCCGCATCGGCATCACCCGGCGAAACCTGACGGCTCGGGTGCAGAATACGTCATCGATACAACTGGAGCGCGCGTTCTACTGGGCCGGCGGCCCAGGGCGCGCGATCGCCCGGTCATCCGTTTCGACCCCCGCCGCTTGAATGGACCCTCCATGCGCGTTCCGCTTAAGGCCGCCCTCCTCGGCGCGACCGTCCTCCTGCCGGCCCGTGCGGACGCGCAGGCACTTCCGGCAGGGCCGGCGCCGGGCTTTCCCAACAGCACGTCCGTGAGTCCGGGCACCGTCCTCGACCGCCTGTTCGACAGCTACGGGCGGCTCCTGACGGGCGACCCCGCGGTGCTGACGCAGAACTACCAGACCGTCGTATCGATGACGCGGGCGCGCACCGCCGACCAGACGCTTGCGGCGGTGCGCGACGACCGGACCGCGCAGCCCTACAGCGTGCTCAACGGCCTCGGGCCGCTGACCGGCCTGTATCTCACGGGCGCCGGCGCCTCGTTCGGCGGGACGACGCCCGCGCGTCTGACGCCCACCACCTACGCCGCGCCGACGCTGTCCAAATACGCGGCCGACATCGGCCTGGGCACCGGTGCCAGCGCCGGGACGACCACCTTCGGCAACGGAACCGCGACGCCGCTCGCCGCGGCGGTGAGCTTCATCAACAACGTGGTCCGGGCGAACGGCTCGACCGAGCCGGCCAAGCGGATCTTCGAGCGCTACCAGGGCGCGACGCCGGCCGTCGACCCGCTGGACCCCCGCTACGGCAACTACAACGCGATCACGAACCGGACCGCGCTGAGGGCGTCCGACACCGCGAGCCTCGTCGTCCCGGCCTACCTGTCGAGCTTCCCCGTCCCCGCCGTCTACGGCACCACGGCGGCCTGGGTCCGCGGCTTCACCGTGACCCGGGCGATGGTCGACGCCAACGGCGGAAGGCCGCTCACCGCGCCGAACGTCGGCAGCTTCGATGCGGTGGGCACCTTCACCCCGGCCACCTTCGGCGTCGGCGACTACGTGCCGGGCGTCGGCACCGCGCCGCGGCCCTACCGCGTCTCGACCTCCGTCAGCGTGCCCACCCTGCTCCAGCCGATCATCAACGGCACCAACCCTTACGCGGACGGCGCCTTTCCGAGCGGCCATACCAATTCCGGCACGCTCCAGGCGCTCGGCGTCGGCTTCCTGGTGCCGCAGCAGTTCCAGGAACTGCTCGCCCGCGCCGCCGACCTCGGCAACGACCGCATCCTCGCCGGCATGCACTCGCCCCTCGACGTGATGGGCGGCCGCATGGAGGCCACCGCGATCGCCGCCACGAACATCTACGCCGCGCTCTACGACGCGAGCGGCAACCGGCTCGATTGGACCAACCCCGCCAACGCCGCAGCCTACGCGGTCTACGAAGCCTACCGGCAGACCCAGTCCTACCTCGCGGCCTCCTGCGGGGCCGCGAGCGTCGGCGCCTGCGTGGCGGCTGCGTCGAGCGCCGCCGACCCCTTCGGCGACGCCGCGCAGAACAGGGCGAACTACCGCGCGCGGATGACCTACGGCTTCCAGCCGACGGGCCCGCAGGCCGCGATGACCGCCGCGGAGGTCCCGGTCCAGGCGCAGGTCCTGCTCCTCACCCGCTTCCCCTACCTGACCGACGCCCAGCGGACGGACGTGCTGGCGAGCACCGGCCTGCCCTCGGGGTATCCGCTTCTCGACGGGAACACCTACGGCGGCTGGGGACGGATCAACCTCTACGCCGCCAACGACGGCTACGGCGCCTTCGCCAGCACCGTCTCCGTGACCATGGACGCGTCGCAGGGCGGCTACGGCGCGAGCGACAGCTGGAACAACGACATCTCCGGCCCCGGCGGCCTGATCAAGAACGGCAGCGGCGCCCTGCGGCTGGGCGGCACCGACACCTATGCCGGCCCGACCCTCGTCAACGGCGGAACCCTGACCGTGGACGGCTCGCTCGTCTCGACGGTCACCGTCGCGGGCGGCCGGCTCGGCGGCTCGGGCACGGTGGGGGGGCTCGCCGTCCTGCCGGGCGGCACGGTGGCGCCGGGCCATTCGATCGGCACCCTGACGGTCGCGGGCAGCGCCGCCTTCGCGGCGGGCTCGGCCTATCAGGTCGAGGCCGACGCCGCCGGCCGGTCCGACCGCCTCGCGGTGGCCGGCACCGCCACGCTCGCGGGCGGAACGGTGCAGGTGCTGGCCCAAGCCGGCAGCTACGGCCCGCGCACCCGCTACGCGATCCTCGATGCGGCCGGGGGCGTGTCGGGGCGGTTTTCCGGCGCGACATCGAACTTCGCCTTCCTGACGCCGACGCTCCGCTACGAGCCGACCGCGGTCGATCTGACCCTGACCCGCAACGACGTGCCGTTCTCCGCCATCGCCACGACCCGCAACGCGGCGGCGGTCGCCGACGCGATCCAAGAGGGGCGGCCCGGGCGCCGGCGCCTACGCCGCGACCGTCGGGCTGACGACGCCGGAGGCGCAGGGGGCGTTCCGGGCGCTTGCCGGCGACGTCCACGCCTCGGCGGTGTCCGGGTCCTACCAAACCGCGTTCTTCGTCCGCGAGGCGATCCTCGACCGGCTGCGCTGGGGCGTCACCCCCGGTTCGGCGGACGGGCCGAGCTTCGGCGACCTGCCGGCGCGCTATTCCGCCGACCTGCCGGAAAGCCGGCCGCCGGTCGCCTCCGTGCCGATGCGGATCCTCGACCCGACCGTGGTCGGCGTCTGGGGCCAGGGCTTCGGCGCCTTCGGCGGCGCCCGCGGCGGCAACGCCTTCGGCCTCGACCGGACGCTGGCGGGC
>NZ_VRUV01000371.1:0-4616 GCF_008039455.1 Methylobacterium sp. WL116 | reverse complement strand
CTTCGAGCCGAAGGCGATCCGAGGTGGAGAGCGTGAAAGAGATGCCACTGCGCATCCCGCCAGACTCGCAGGATGGGGCGCAAACCGAAACCCCACACGGACTCAACCGTCAGGGCTCAACCACTAGCACCCAGCGCACCAAACAATTCTCCTACTGGAGCGGCACCCACATATGCGCTGAGTCCACCGCCGATGATACTGATGTCACCGATCAAAGTAATGACATCCGCGACTTGAGTATTGGTGGAAGCGCCTTGGTTATGGTCTGCGATCAATTTTTTTATTTGGAGATCGGCCGCTACCATGCCAGCCGTAACTGCTGTCAGCGGAGCTACGGCAGTAAACAATCCTGCGCCCATTGCTGAAAGCTGAGCACTATTGTTCGCTTGCGATAGGGTATCTGAACCAACGCTTGTGGTCGAGTCGATCCCACCAGCCGCACCGGTGATCCGACCAATAACATCAATTGATGGCATTTTGATTTTCCTGTGAGATGGACGCTTAGATTATGTTGTAGATCTTTGTCGAACGGTACTATCGTCTTCGTATTGATTTGTTTTATGTTTTGGTCATAAAAACTTTTTAACAATAACCATCATAAAAACTATGGTTGAATTTAGCACTATGAAATATTTCATCGGCCTTTTGTTATATACTTTCATTATGCTTGACACCAAGTCTTCGTTTCTTGTCAGTATAAGCCATAGTGACGCGACAAAAGGTAGTATATCTACGTATGATAAGATAATGGATAGATCAGCATAGTAGTTTATTTGGCCATTATTGATTTTACTGAAGTAATACGCTGATGTAAGTAATAGTGGCATCAAAATTATGGAAGTCGTTGTTGCAAATTTTAGAACTATAGTGTTCCGCATTTAGGTCCTCATTTGGACTAAGTTAAATTTATTTAATAATCTGCTTGTGGTTCTTGCTAGATTTATTTATCGTTCATGTCCTGCCTCCGAGACGTGTTTCTCGATGGGATCGAGGAGGAAGGCGACGATCCGGCGCTTGCCCGTGGCGATGTCGACCTGCGCCGTCATCCCCGGCCGCAGCGCCACCTCCGCCCCTTCCGCGCGGACCTGCGCCCGATCCAGCGAGACGAGGAGACGGTAGCCTTGTCCCTCGCCATCGCCGGATGCGGTCGGCGCTGGCGCCTGCCCCGGCGGCTTCGGCGCGACGCTCGCCTCGCGGCTCACCAGCCGGACCGCGCCCGGCACCGTGCCGTACCGCGTGAACGGGAACGCCTCGAGCTTCGTCTCCGCCCGCTGGCCCTCGCGCACGAACCCCATCTCCCGGTGCGGCAGGAACGTCTCGACCTCCAGGCGCGCCGCGTCCGGCACGATCGTCATCAGGCTCTCGGCCGCGTTCGCCACGCCGCCGAGGGTGTGCACCTTCAGGTCCTGCACCACGCCCGACACCGAAGCCCGCAAGTGCCGCAAGGCCTCGCGCTGGCGCTCCTTGCGCAGGCTCTGGTCGGCCACCGCCACCTTCTGAAGCGCCTTCACCCGCTGGTCGGCCGCCTCCTTCAGGAACTGCGCGTGCACCTGCGTCCGCTTCTGCTCCAGTCCCGCGATCTCCGCACGGAGCTGATGCGTCTGCTCGGGCAGGGATCGTTTCTCGGTCTGCTTGTCGATCAGGTCGTACTGCGCCTGCAGCAGATTGAGCTTCGAGGCGTTGCCGCGATCGTACAGGCCCTTCTGCGTCGCGTAGCGGTCCTCGGCCAGCGGGGTCAGCTCGGTGTTCCTGGCCGTCTCGAACGCCTTCGCGGCGAGGGCCGCATTCTTGTCGGCGATCTCGCTGCCGAGCTCGGCCAGGGCCGCGCGGTGCTCCCTCATCTGCAGCCGCACCTGCTCCTGCGTCGCCGCGAGCAGGGCCGGCTCCACCTCCGCCAAGGGCGCGATCACCGGCTCGGGCGTCTCGCTCAGGAGCAGGCGCGCGGCCTCCGCGTCGAGGAGCGCCTGCATCCGCTCCATGCGGGTGGCTTCCAGGTCCGCCGAGGCCTCCGTCGGGTCGAGGTCGACCAGCACCTCGCCCTCCACGACATGCTGTCCCTCGAGCACGTGGATGCCGCGCACCACGCTCGTCTCCAGCGGCTGCACCAGCTTGACCTCGCCGACCGGCACGACGCGCCCCTGCGCGGTGGCGACGATCTCGATCTCGCTGAAGCAGGCCCAGCCGACGGCGCCGGCGACCAGCGCCATCAGGACCCAGCCGGTCGCCCGCAAGGTCGGCGAGGCCGGCGTCTCCAGCAGCTCGAGGTGGGCCGGAAGGAAGGCCCGCGCCGTCGCCCTGCCGGCCTCGGGGATCGGGAAGGGGTGAACCTGGCCCATCGTCAACCTCCCGCCACGGCGACGAGGCCGGCGTAGAGCCCACCGGGCCGGGTCGCGAGATCCTGGTGCGTGCCCTCCTCGGCGAGCCGGCCGCGGTCCATCACCAGGATGCGGTCCGCCCCGCGCACCGTCGAAAGCCGATGGGCGATGATCAGCACCGTCCGCCCCCGGCAGATCGCGCGCATGTTGGCCTGGATCGCCCGCTCGCTCTCGTAGTCGAGGGCGCTCGTCGCCTCGTCGAAGATCAGGATGCGCGGATCGGTGGCCAGCGCCCGGGCGATGGCGATCCGCTGGCGCTGGCCGCCCGAGAGGTTGGCGCCGCGCTCCTCCAGGACGGTGTCGTAGGCCTGGGGCAGCTCCAGGATGAAGTCGTGCGCTCCGGCGAGCTGCGCCACCGCGATCACCCGCTCCATCAGCAGCGACGGATCGGCGAGCGCGATGTTCTCGCGCACCGTGCGGGCGAACAGCACGTTCTCCTGCAGCACCACGCCGACCTGCCGCCGCAGCCAGGCCGGGTCCATCAGGGCGAGGTCGACGCCGTCGATCAGCACCTTGCCGCGCTCGGGCACGTGCAGGCGCTGGATCAGGCGCGTTAGGGTCGACTTGCCCGAGCCGGAGCGCCCGACGACGCCGACCACCTCGCCGGCCCGGATCGCGATGTCGACGGCGCGCAGGACCTCGGGGCCGTTGGGGCGGTAGCGGAAGCTCGCGCCCTCCAGCCGGATCGCGCCGCGCAGCGGCGGCAGGTCCTGGCGGGTGCCGGTGCCGGCGAGTTCCGTCGGCGTGTTCAGGATGTCGCCCAGGCGCTCGACGGAGAGGCGGAACTGCTGGAAGTCCTGCCAGAGCTGGGCCAGCCGCAGGACGGGCTGGTTGACCTGCCCGGCCAGCATGTTGAACGCGACCAGCGCCCCGATCGTGAGGGCACCGTCCATCACGTCGTGCGCACCGAACCACAGCACGATCGCCGTCGTCAGCTTGGCCACGAGCTGGATGGCCTGGCTGCCGGCGGCGGCGAGCGACACCACCCGGAACGAGGCGGCGATGTAGGCGGCCAGCCCCTCCTCGTAGCGCCGGCGCGCCTGCGGCTCGATCGCCATGGCCTTCACGGTCTCGATGCCCGCCAGGCTCTCGACGAGGAACGATTGCTGCGCGGCGCCCTGCCGGAACTTCTCGTCGACCCGTCGCCGCAGCATCGGCGTGAGAATCAGGCTCAGGGCGACGTAGAGCGGCAGCCCCAGCACGACGATCAGGGTCAGCCTCGGGCTGTAGCTGGTCATCACCGCCAGGAAGACGAACGAGAACACGAGGTCGACGGTCAGCGTCATCGCCGACGAGGTCAGGAACTGGCGCACGTTCTCCAGCTCGCGCATCCGGGCGACGGTCTGCCCGGTGGCGCGCGCGCCGAAGTACGCGATCGGCAGGTCGAGCAGGTGCCGGAACACCTGCGCGCCCAGCACGGCGTCGAGCCGGCTGGTGGTATGCGCGAAGACATGGGTCCTCAGGTAGCCGAGCACCGCCTCGAAGCCGGTGACGGCCACGAGCCCGAGCACCAGCACGTCGAGGGTGGTCAGCCCCTTGTGCACGAGCACCTTGTCGACCACGACCTGGAAGAACAGGGGGGCGGCGAGCCCGAGGAGCTGGATGACGAAGGAGACCGCCAGGATCTCGCCGAACAGGGCCTTGAACCGGGCGGCGGCCGGCAGGAAGCAGGCGAGGCTGAAGCGAGTCTCGTGCGGGCCGGGCGCCCCGTCACGGCTGGTCAACAGGACGAGCTCGCCCGACCATTCCTGCGCCAGATCCGCATCGGTCCAGACGGCGGGCGCCTCGCCGGGCCGCTGCACCAAGGTGCGATCGTCCTGCCGGCGGGCCAGCACGAAGAACCGGCCGTCGCGGGATCGGCCGATGGCCGGCAGCGGAAGCGCGGCGAGGCGGGCCGGCCGCGATCGAACCGCTCGGGCGCGGAAGTGGCTGCGCCGCGCGGCCAGGACCAGTTCCGATAGCGTCAGAGGCTGTCCCGGGCGTCCTGTCTCGTGCGCGATCCGGGACAGGTCCAGCGGTCGCCGATGAACCGCGGCGACGATGGCGAGGGCGAGGCCGCCCGTGGCGATCAGCGCGTTTTGCTGCTGTCCGGTCCGATGATCGTCGGATGAATGTGACCTGACCGGCTGGCTTTGGACCGGGCTGATTGAGAGGATCAGCCAGGACCAAAGGAGTTGGACATGCGGCGAGGCCAGAAGACGAACGCGGAGCAGGTCGTGCTCAAGCTGCGTCAGATTGAGG
>NZ_VRUV01000370.1:0-4647 GCF_008039455.1 Methylobacterium sp. WL116 | reverse complement strand
TTCGGCGACATGGACGTCTCGGTCCTCGACGAGAAGCCGGCCGGACGGCAGCCGATCCGGACGATCACCATCCCGACCGAGCGCATCGACGAGGTCGTGGCCGGCCTCCACCGCGCGCTCCAGGGCGTCGAGCGCACCCTCCAGGAAGGCCGGGGCGACGAGATGGGTCGGGCGCGGATGCGCCAGGCTCTCGATCAGCGCGCCTCCGTCGAAGACCGGCATCGTCTCGAGGTCGGCGCCGACGGCGAGCGCCGCGCCGAGGCCGGTGACGATCCCGCGCAGATCCGAGGGCGGCAGCAGGGTGAGGATGCGGTCGCCGGGCTCGATCCGGGCCGAGACCAGGTGCGCGGCGACCGCCGCGAGCAGGGCGTCGCCCGTCCGGTGGACCGGCCGCGCCGGATCGCCCGCCACGAAGCTGACGAGGCCGCCGCCGGTCTCGGGCAACGCAACGGCGCCCCCGGCCCGGTCGAGGGCGAGCGCGTCGAGGTTGATCACGCCGTCGGGCACGGCCGGGCCGAAGGCGGCGAGATAGCGCAGGCCGAAATAGCCGGCCGCGATCCGGCACATCGCCTCCGCCGGGCGGCCGGCCCCGACATGGGTCTGGGTCAGCACCGCGGAGAGGCCGGCCGCCTGGATGCCGGCCGCCGCCTGCGCCTCGGTCCAGGACGCGGGCAGCGGGCAGGGGACGTGCCCCGCCGCCTCGACGGCGAGGTGGGCGACCAATCCCTCGGTGCTTCCGGGAAACCACAGGCCGATCCGGCTTCCCGGCGGCAGCCGCCACGTCCGCAGGGCCCGGCCCAGCCGCCCGACGATCTCGGCCGCCGTCCCGTAGGTCCAGGTCATCGGCGGCCTATCGCTCCAGCCGCGCTTGGGCGCGGCGTCGGAGAAGGCGAGGCGGGCGGGGTCGAGGCGGGCGGTCGGCATCCCGGCGGGTATGGGCCGGCGCGGAGCCGGCGTCGATGCCGAAGGCCCCGCGAGCTGTCCGAAGGTCTTCCGCGCCGACGCTTGTTGACGGCCGGCCCGATCGTCTACGCCGTGCTTTGCTCCGGCAGCGCAACGTCTCTATCTTGCCAAGCGTTTGCAAAACTTGCCAAGCGTTTGCCAAACAACACGGATGGGAGGGGCGATGCTGAGCGGTTCGACGATTCTGCGGATCTCGCTTCTGCTGGTCGTCGCGGGCTGCCTCGCCGCCCTGATCCAGTATTTTCTGCCGCACGCACCGTCGCCGGCGCAGGCGCCGCCGGTCTCCGTGCCGCCGGCATCCGTCGCCCCGGCGCCGCGAAAGGTCGGGACGCCGACGCTGATCCCGTCCCCCGCAGCGCCTCGAGCGGACCTCGCCGCGCCGCCGGTATCGCCGGATCCCGCGCCCACACCCGCTCCGGCACCCCAGCCGACCGCGGAAGCCCCGGTTCTCTCGCAATCCGTGCCGGAGTCACAACCGACCGGTCAGGCGGAGGTGAACGAGGCCGGCGACAGCGCCGGACCGCGCGCGCTGGCGCTGGTCGACCTCAACACCGCATCGCTGGCGGAGCTGAACGGGTTGCGCGGCGGCGGCAGCATCGGGCGGGCGATCATCCAGCGCCGGCCCTACACGACGATCGACCAGTTGCTGTCGAAGCGCGTGCTCAGCCGCGCGACCTACGACAAGATCAAGGATCAGATCACGATCCGCTGAGATGCCCGCGACCGCGAAGCCGAGCTGTCCTTGTCGGGGGCCGGAGCGGTGCCGCAACTGGCGCAGCCTGCGCCGGTTGCCTATTGTGGACCCTACGGACGGATCGTCTGCGCGGGCGATCCCCGATCAAGGTGCGAGGAGCTGCGCATGTTCACCCAGACCGGCAGCGCGATCCTTCGGGACGACCTCGGCGTCGAGGAGACGACCGAGACCGACAACATCGTGCGGTGGGACGGCGAGCGGCTCTACGTCGAGCACGACGTCTACCACAACGGGCAGCTGGTCCACCGCAAGTACCGCCGCAACGTGACCGAGCCGGTCGCCCGCGCGCTGCTCGCCGTGATCAACCGCGCCAAGCAATGAGGCGCGTCGTCCTGGCAGCCCTGACGGGTCTCGCGCTCGGCGGTCCCGCCGTCGCGCAGGTCGGCGTGCGCTACGTCGCGCCGGAGCGCTTCACCGACGCGGAGGACCGTTGGGCCTCCTCCGGCCGGAGCCTGCGGCTGACGCTGGCGGAGATGACGCGGATCTTCCAGGACCTCGGCAGCCGGCGCCTCGGCCCCGACGAGAGCCTCGACATCACCGTCCTCGACATCGATCTCGCCGGGTACGAGCGGCCGGGCTTCGGCACGCCGAGTGGCCTGCGGATCGTCCAGGACTTCACGCCGCCGCGGATCCGGCTCGCCTACGCACTGCGGCGTGGCAAGCGGGTGGTCGCCAGCGGCGAGGATACGGTCACCGACCCCAACTTCATGCTGACGGCCAACCCACGCTTCTCGACCGGCGGCCTGTATTACGAGCGCGCGGTGCTGCGCGACTGGTTCGCGCGCCGCTTCCCGGTTCCGGCCGGCCGCGGCTGACGGACGTTTCGCGCGCCGAACCGCGCGGCTCGACCGCGGCTCACGCCGGCCAGCGCGGCGTGCGCTTCTGAAGGAAGGCATCGATGCCCTCGTCGGCGTCGGCGAGCATCATGTTCCGGGTCATGACCTCGGCGGCGTAGGCGTAGGCCTCCTCGAGGCCGAGCTCCGCCTGGCGGCCGAAGGCTTCCTTGCCGATCGCCACCACCCGCGCCGACTTGCCCGCGATGCGCATCGCCATCGCCTGCACCGTCGCATCGAGATCGGCGGTCGGCACCGCACGGTTGACGAGGCCGATGCGCAACGCCTCCGCGGCGTCGATCGGCTCGCCGAGCAGCAGCATCTCCATCGCCGCCTTGCGCGGCACCGCGCGGGAGAGCGCGACCATCGGGGTCGAGCAGAACAGGCCGATGTTGACCCCGGGCGTCGCGAAGCGGGCGTCGTCGGCGCAGACCGCGAGATCGCAGGTCGCGACCAGCTGGCAGCCGGCGGCGGTGGCGATGCCGTGAACCTGCGCGATCACCGGCTGCGGCAGCCGGGTGATCGCCAGCATCAGCCGGGAGCAGGCGCGGAACACCTCGGCCGCGGCCTCGCGCCCGGGATGCGCGCGCATCTCCTTGAGATCGTGACCGGCGCAGAAGGCCGGCCCGGCGCCGCGCAGCACGACGACGCGCACGGCTCGATCCTCGGCGATCGCGTCGAGCGCATCCTGCAAGGCCGCCATCAGCCCGAGGGACAGCGCGTTGCGGGCCGGACCGCGGTTCAGCGTCAGCGTGGCGATGCCTTCGGCATCCGCGCGAAGCAGCAGCGGCGCGTCGGTCTGCGCGGTCGAGGACATGCCCTGGCTCCCGTCTCGATGGCCGGTCAAGCCTATCACGGACGCGTCGGGTTTCGAGGATGGCTCAGGCCCGGCGCGCCGGCAGCGCCTGCGGGGCGAGCGGGGCGTCGTCGTACTCGGCGATCTCGAGGTCGATGCGGGCGAAGTCGGCGCCGCCGTGCCACCACACCAGCGGCTGAACCGAGACGAGGCCCTGGACGCTGCACAGCGTCTCCGCGAGGCCGGCGTCGACGAACAGGTGGCGCGGGCCGATCGCGTCGAGGCTCCGGGCAAGCGCGGTCCCGCGCAGGGTGAGGTCGAGCGGCATCACGGTGACGCCGACGGAGCCAAGGCCCTGCCAGATCGCGAGCACGTCGGGCTGGTTGCGCATCAGCAGGGCGACGACGTCGCCTTCCCCCAGCCGCTCGTGCAGGGCCCAGCGGGCGTAGCGGTTGCGGCGCTCGCCCGAGGGTGCGTCGCTCGGTTCGGCGAGGCGCAGCGACGGCGGCACGAAGGCGGGATCTGGCTCTGCGCGGTGGTCGAGGGCGAAGTGCATGCGGCGTCCAGTCCGGCTCATTGCGGAAGATGTCGGACTCCGATCTGCTCGCCACCGGTTAATAGCAGGCTTCGAACCCCCGCGTAGGGCAGGATCAAGTCGAAACAAGTTCCGCGGTTCCGCAAGGCAGACGAGGGACCGGGACGGCCAGTGACGCGGTAGAAACGCCGCTATCGATTGCAACGCAGATAACGCTTAACCACGAACGACCTTCACCTTTGTCCTGCGTGGCCTGAGGCAATCCGTCGGGCCGCTCCCCCTGGGCGGCGTTCACCGTTCGGCGTATCTCGCCCGTCTCAACGACTCGCAAGAAGTCGTCGACGACGATGAGGAAACTTTCGCCCATGCGCATGTTCGCCACGCCGGCCGCCGCGGCCGCCCTCCTGAGCCTCGGTCTCGCCGCGCAGCCCGCCGCGGCGCAGATCCGCAACGCCCCGGCCCCGCGGGCGCTGGAATTCGCAGCCTACATCTTCGCGGCGTCGAACATCTGCGGCTATCGGATCGGGACCGACACCTTCGAGGCGCTGCTGGTCAAGCAGGGCACCCGATCGGCCGACGTCAGCCCGCGCGGCCCGTTCGGCGGCCGGGTGCAGTCGATGTTCGCGCTGATGTCGAACGACATGGCCCAGCATCGCGAGAAGGCGTGCCTCGCCGTCGCCGGCGAATACGGCCCCGAAGGCACGGTCGCGAAGGACGTGCTGCTGCCGGCCGCAGCCGACGCGCCGCCCGCCGGCGCCGACACGCC
>NZ_VRUV01000036.1:0-18673 GCF_008039455.1 Methylobacterium sp. WL116 | reverse complement strand
CGACAACGTGACCATGGACGTCACGCTGATCGTGCCGGTGGCCATGGAGGAGAAGCTGCGCTTCGCCATCCGCGAGGGCGGCCGAACCGTCGGCGCCGGCGTCGTCGCCGCCATCAACGCGTAGTCGTCAGACAGATCGGCCCTTCGTCTCCCGGGACGAAGGGCCGGTGCCCGGACACAGCATCCGTCAGGGGACGATTGAGGGAAGGGCCCTCGCGCCCGCCCAACACGTTTCCGTCGAGGTTTAGGTCATGAACGGTCAAAACATCCGCATCCGCCTGAAGGCGTTCGATCATCGCATCCTGGATGCGTCCACCCGCGAGATCGTCTCCACCGCCAAGCGGACCGGCGCGACCATCCGCGGCCCGATCCCGCTGCCGACCCATATCGAGAAGTTCACGGTCAACCGCTCGCCGCACATCGACAAGAAGTCGCGCGAGCAGTTCGAGATGCGCACCCACAAGCGCGTGCTCGATATCGTCGATCCGACCCCCCAGACCGTGGACGCGCTGATGAAGCTCGACCTCGCCGCTGGCGTGGACGTGGAGATTAAGCTCTAAGCCCCGCCGGGTTTAGAGCTTACCGTTTCATCGCGCGAGGGAGACACCTTATGCGCTCAGGCGTCATTGCACAGAAGGTCGGCATGACCCGGATCTTCACGGAAGCGGGGGAACACGTTCCCTGCACCGTGCTCAAGATCGAACAATGCCAGGTGGTCGCCCACCGCACCGTCGAGAAGAACGGCTACGTCGCCGTCCAGCTCGGCGTCGGCAAGGCGAAGGTCAAGAACGTCTCGGCCGCCGAGCGTGGCCGCTTCGCGGTCGCCAAGGTCGAGCCGAAGCAAAAGATCGCCGAGTTCCGCGTGTCCGAGGACGCGCTGATCCCGGTGGGCGCCGAGATCACGGCCGATCACTTCATCCCGGGCCAGTTCGTCGACGTGACGGGCACGACCACGGGTAAGGGGTTCGCCGGCGGCATCAAGCGCTGGAACTTCGGCGGTCTGCGCGCCACCCACGGCGTGTCGATCTCGCACCGCTCGATCGGTTCGACCGGCGGCCGTCAGGATCCGGGCAAGACCTTCAAGAACAAGAAGATGCCCGGTCACATGGGCGTCGACCGCGTCACCACGCAGAACCTGCGCGTCGTCCGCACGGACGTCGAGCGCGGCCTGATCCTGGTCGAGGGTGCGGTTCCCGGCGTCGCCGGCGGCTGGATCCAGATCCGGGACGCGGTGAAGCGCAAGCTTCCGGCCGAAGTTCCCCAGCCCGGCAAGTTCCGTGAGAACGGCGCGTCGGCTGCCCCGCAATCCGCCCCCGAGGCGCCCGCTGCCGAGGAGAACGCGTGATGAAGCTCGATATCACCACCCTCGACGGCGCCGGCGCCGGCTCGGTGGAGCTCGACGAGGCCATCTTCGGCCTCGAGCCCCGCGCCGACCTGCTCCAGCGCATGGTGCGCTGGCAGCTCGCCAAGCGTCGTGCCGGCACCCACGCCGTGCAGAACCGCTCGGACGTAAACCGGACCCGCAAGAAGCTGTACAAGCAGAAGGGCACCGGCAACGCGCGTCACGGCGCAGCCTCGGCTCCGCAGTTCCGCGGCGGCGGCCGTGCGTTCGGCCCGGTCGTCCGCGACCACGGCCACGACCTTCCCAAGAAGGTCCGTGCCCTGGCCCTGCGTCACGCCCTGTCGGCCAAGGCCAAGGCCTCGACCCTCATCGTTGTCGACGACATCAAGATCGAGGACCACAAGACCAAGGGTCTCATCGAGCGCTTCGGTAAGATGGGTCTCTCGAGCGCGCTGATCATCGGCGGCGCCGAGGTCGACGAGAACTTCGGCCGCGCCGCCCGCAACATCCCGATGATCGACGTGCTGCCCGTGCAGGGCATCAACGTCTACGACATCCTGCGCCGCGACACGCTCGTGCTGACCCGCGCCGCGATCGACGCGCTGGAGGAGCGTTTCAAATGAGTGCCGATCCGCGCCACTACGACATCATCGTCTCCCCGGTCATTACCGAGAAGGCGACGAACCTCACCGAGCAGAACAAGGTCGTCTTCCGGGTCGCTCCGAAGGCCACCAAGCCGCAGATCAAGGAAGCGGTCGAGAAGCTGTTCGACGTCAAGGTCACGGCGGTGAACACCCTCGTGACCAAGGGCAAGAAGAAGATCTTCCGCGGCATGCGCGGACAGCGTTCGGACGTGAAGAAAGCGGTCGTGACCCTCGCCGAAGGTGACACGATCGACGTCACGACCGGCCTCTGACATAGACCGGGTAGGGATTTAAGCCGATGGCCTTGAAGACATTCAAACCGGTCACGCCGAGCCTGCGCCAGCTCGTGCTGGTCGACCGCCGTGAGCTCTACAAGGGCAAGCCGGTGAAGGCGCTGACCGAGGGCAAGTCGTCCTCGGGCGGCCGCAACAACCTCGGGCGGATCACCGTCCGCTTCCGCGGCGGCGGTCACAAGCGCTCGCTCCGTCTCGTCGACTTCAAGCGTCGGTCGCAGCCGGGCGTGTCGGCGACCGTCGAGCGGATCGAGTACGATCCGAACCGCACGGCGTTCATCGCGCTGATCAACTACCCGGACGGCAAGCAGAGCTATATCATCGCTCCGCAGCGCCTTCAGCCGGGCGACAAGGTGGTCTCGGGCGAGGGCGTCGACATCAAGCCGGGCAATGCCGGGCCGATCGGCGGCATGCCGGTGGGCACGATCGTGCACAACATCGAGCTGAAGATTGCCAAGGGCGGCGCCGTCGCCCGCTCCGCCGGCAACTACGCTCAGATCGTCGGGCGCGACCAGGGCTACGTGACGCTCCGCCTGAACTCCGGCGAGCAGCGCCTGGTCCACGGCCAGTGCTACGCGACGGTGGGTGCGGTCTCGAACCCGGACCACATGAACATCTCGCTCGGCAAGGCCGGGCGCAACCGGTGGCTCGGCAAGCGTCCGCACGTCCGCGGCGTGGCCATGAACCCGGTCGACCACCCGCACGGCGGCGGCGAGGGACGCACCTCGGGCGGCCGTAACCCGGTGACGCCCTGGGGCGTGCCGACCAAGGGGAAGAAGACCCGCTCGAACAAGCGGACCGACGTCTTCATCCTGTCCAGCCGCCACAACCGCAAGAAGTAACCATCATGGCACGCTCACTCTGGAAGGGGCCGTTCGTCGACGGCTACCTCTTCAAGAAGGCCGAGGCGGCTCGCGGGTCGAGCCGGAACGAGGTCATCAAGATCTGGAGCCGTCGCTCCACCATCCTGCCGCAGTTCATCGGGCTCACCTTCGGTGTGCACAATGGGCAGAAGCACATCCCGGTCTACGTCTCCGAGGAAATGGTCGGTCACAAGTTCGGCGAGTTCTCGCCGACCCGCACCTTCCACGGCCACGCGGCCGACAAGAAGGCGAAGAGGCGCTGACATGGGCAAGCAAGCCACCCCCCGCGCGCTGCCCGAGAACGAGGCCAAGGCCGTGGCACGGATGCTCCGTGTCTCGCCCCAGAAGCTCAACCTCGTCGCGCAGATGATCCGCGGCAAGAAGGTCGAGTCGGCGCTCGCCGACCTCGAGTTCTCCCGCAAGCGCATCTCGACCGAGGTCAAAAAGTGCCTCGAGAGCGCGATCGCCAACGCTGAGAACAACCACGACCTGGACGTCGACGACCTCGTCGTCACCCAGGCCTTCGTGGGCAAGGCGCTGGTCCTGAAGCGCTTCCACGCCCGCGCCCGCGGCCGCGGCGCGCGCATCCTGAAGCCTTTCTCGAACCTCACCATCGTGGTTCGCGAAGTCCGCACCGCCGAAGCGGCCTGAGGAGAATCTGATGGGTCAGAAAGTCAACCCGATCGGTCTCCGGCTCGGCATCAACCGGACCTGGGATTCCCGCTGGTTCGCCGGCAAGACCGAATACGTCAAGCTGATGCACGAGGACGTCGCGATCCGCGCCGCCCTCATGAAGCAGCTCAAGCAGGCGGCGGTCTCCAAGATCGTCATCGAGCGCCCGCACCGGAAGTGCCGCGTCACCATCCACTCGGGCCGTCCGGGCGTGGTGATCGGCAAGAAGGGTGCCGACATCGAGAAGCTGCGCAAGCTGGTCAACACGATGACCAAGGCCGACGTGACCATCAACATCGTCGAGGTCCGGAAGCCCGAGATCGACGCCGTGCTGGTGGCCGACTCGATCGCGCAGCAGCTCGAGCGCCGCGTCGCCTTCCGTCGCGCCATGAAGCGCGCCGTGCAATCGGCGATGCGCCTCGGGGCCGAGGGCATCCGGATCAACTGCTCCGGCCGTCTCGGCGGCGCCGAGATCGCCCGCCAGGAATGGTACCGCGAGGGCCGCGTGCCCCTGCATACGCTGCGCGCTGACGTCGACTACGGCACGGCCACCGCGTTCACGACCTACGGAACGTGCGGCATCAAGGTCTGGGTGTTCAAGGGCGAGATCCTCGAGCACGACCCGATGGCGCAGGATAAGAAGGCGCAGGAAGAGGGCGGCCGTTCGGGCGGTCGTCGCGAGCGCGATGGCGAGGGTGACCGCGGTCGCGGTCGCCGCGATCACGCCTAAGCGCGATCGTCGGACCCCCGAGCCAAGGAAGGTGTTGAGAGGCTGCCATGTTGCAACCCAAGAAGACCCGGTTTCGTAAGCAGTTCAAAGGTCGCATCTCCGGTGCGGCCAAGGGCGGCTTCGACCTGAATTTCGGCCAGTTCGGCCTGAAGGCGGTGGAGCCCGAGCGCATCACCGCGCGCCAGATCGAGGCGGCCCGCCGCGCGATCACCCGTGAGATGAAGCGTCAAGGCCGGGTCTGGATCCGGATCTTCCCCGACGTTCCGGTCACGTCGAAGCCGACCGAAGTCCGCATGGGCTCCGGCAAGGGCGCGCCCGAGTACTGGGCTGCCCGCGTCCACCCGGGCCGCATCATGTTCGAGGTAGACGGTGTCGCCGAGGACATCGCGAAGGAGGCGCTCCGCCTGGGCGCCGCCAAGCTGCCCATCCGCACGCGCGTCGTGCAACGCATCGCCGACTAAAGGGAGGCAGATCATGAAGTCGTCACAGAGACAGTCGGATCTCGCCGCCCTGTCGCCGGACCAGTTGAGCGACGAACTGCTGAACCTCAAGAAGGAGCAGTTCAACCTGCGCTTCCAGGGGGCCACCGGCCAGCTCGAGAACGTCGCCCGCGTCCGCGAAGTCCGTCGCGACATCGCCCGCGTCCGCACCCTGCAGCGTCAGAAGACGCTGCAGGCGACGTCGGCCTGAGGAGTTTCATCATGCCGAAGCGCGTATTGCAGGGCGTCGTCGTCAGCGACAAGGGCGAGAAGACCATCGTCGTGAAGGTGGAGCGCCGCTTCACCCACCCGGTGATGAAGAAGACCGTTCGCCGCTCGAAGAACTACCATGCCCACGACGAGGCGAACGCCGCTAAGGTCGGGGCCACGGTGTTCATCGAGGAGTGCCGGCCCTTCTCCAAGACCAAGACCTGGAAGCTCGTCGAGGGCGAAGCCGCCTCGGCCGAGGCTCCCGCGGCCGCCTGATCGTCTTGGACGGACCATGAGACGGGCGCAGGATTCTGCGCCCGTTTTTTCGTGTCCGCAGCATCGGCGATGCGGATGCTCTTCAGCCCGACCCTTCGACGGTCCCTGCGTTGGCGGCGCTCATGCCGCCGATGCCGGTTCTCGGCTGCGGGTCGCACAGACCGGTGGCGCTTTTCCCGTCTCATCGCACATGCCTCATGAGGGCCAGCCGTCGCGCTTCGGCGACGGGGGACGCCTCCTTGGAATGAGGGTGGGCTGCATGTGGGCAAATGCCAATCACGCCTGGGAAGCCTTCGTCGGCTTCTTCGGCGCCGAGGACGTCAAGGGGATCGTCAGCTCGAGGCGCCAGTTCGGTGTTCACCTCCTGCCGGACCTGCAGGCGGCGATCCTTACGCTGGTGACGCCGCACGCCCCGGTCCTGCTGGGGGTGCACCAGCCCTATGATCACCGTCCTCTCACGATCTCCGCTCTGCTGGTCCGAAGCGGCGATGCTGTCGTCGCGCTCACGCCGTTGCAGTATCGCGACGTTGATGTCGGGGAGACCGACCCGTTTCCGGCCCTGAACACCGGCCTGTGGCTGTTCCGCGTCGCCGACTAGCCGGTCGCCGTGTTCATGTCCCAATACAGTACTTTTCAAGAGGGGACGTTCGCCCAGGTCGAGGTCGCCACGCTCCCGGGACCGGAGTCGCAGGCCTTCGCGCGCGATTTCCTGGGGGCGGTTCAGGAGGCGAGCGCCAACTCGGCGCTGTATCGCGGCAAGGTTCTCTCCTTCGAGAGCGGATCCAACTATTCGGGCATGCGCGCGGGCATGTCCGTTCACAAGTTGTCGCCGGTGGCGCACGAGGCGGTCATCCTCGACGACGCGACGATGGGGCGCCTGGATCGGCACATCTTCGCCTTCGACCGGCATCGCGCCGGCCTGCGCCGCCTCGGGCAATCCGTCCGAAAGGGCCTGCTCCTCTACGGGCCACCCGGCACCGGCAAGACCCATCTGATCCGGTATGTCGCGTCGAACCTTCCAGACCGGACCACGATCCTGATCACGGCGGAACAGGTCCAGTACCTGACCCGGTACATGCTGATCGCGCGCACCCTCCAGCCGAGCATCGTCGTCCTCGAAGACGTCGATCTGGTCGGCCGGTCGCGGGAGGGCATGAACAGCCCGAAGACGGAGGTCCTGCTGAACCGGCTGCTCAACGAGATGGACGGTCTGGGCGACGATGCGAGCATCCTCTTCCTCCTGACCACCAACCGGCCCGAGGAGATCGAGGACGCGCTCGCTTCACGTCCGGGACGCGTCGACGAGGCGATCGAGATCGCGAATCCCGACGCCGCCTGCCGGGCGCGGCTGATCGCCCTCTACGGAGGCGCCCTGCAATTCGAGGAGGGCGCCATCGACGACGCGGTCGCGCTGTCGGAGGGAGCGAGCGCGGCCTTCGTCAAGGAGATGGTGCGCCGCCTGGCCCAGGCGTCGCTCTCGCTGGGAAGCGCCGAGATCCTGGACCGTGCCATGGTCGCGGCCGTCTTTGGCGAGGCCGCGGAGAACGGAAACCGGATCGGCCGCCGAATCATCGGTCTGTCGAATGCTCCGAAGCGCGCCGGGCGTGCCGGCGCCCCACCCCTCGACGGCTGCCACTAGGATCTGGAGCTCGGCACGGATTAGGCCGGGGCCGGCACGGAAAGTCTTGCGCCTCTGCGCCCCGTGGTGTAGTGGGCACCCCTTCGCGACATGTGAGAGGGGTGTTCGCGCCCTTCGTACGCGGTGACCGCGCCGGCGCTGGATAAGCGCCGATAGCGCGGTCTGTCATATGAGCCGGGGACATCAGATCCCCATCGGGCGTCGTCCGCCGGGCAATACCGCCCGTGTGCGGAAACCCGCCTGAAACAAGGAAAGGTCACTCCTGTGATCCAGATGCAGACGAATCTGGACGTCGCCGACAACTCGGGTGCGCGTCGCGTGATGTGCATCAAGGTGCTGGGCGGGTCGAAGCGGCGCTATGCCGGCGTGGGCGACATCATCGTCGTGTCCATCAAGGAGGCGATCCCGCGCGGCCGCGTCAAGAAGGGCGACGTCATGAAGGCGGTGGTCGTGCGGACCGCCAAGGAAGTGAAGCGTCCCGACGGTTCGGTGATCCGCTTCGACAAGAACGCGGCCGTGCTGATCAACAATCAGAAGGAGCCGATCGGGACCCGCATCTTCGGGCCGGTGCCGCGCGAGCTGCGCGCCCGCAACCACATGAAGATCATCTCGCTGGCTCCGGAGGTGCTGTGATGGCAGCCAAGATCAAGAAGGGCGACACCGTCGTCGTCCTCACCGGTCGCGATTCTGGTCGCTCCGGCGAGGTCATCCAGGTGATGCCGAAGGACGACAAGGCGCTCGTCCGCGGGATCAACCTGGTCAAGAAGCACCAGAAGCAGAGCCAGAACCAGGAAGGCGGCATCATCTCGAAGGAGGCCGCGATCCAGCTATCGAACCTCGCGTTGCAGGACTCGAACGGCAAGCCGACCCGCGTGGGTTTCCGCATCCTCGAAGACGGCCGCAAGGTCCGCTTCGCCAAGACCACGGGGGATCAGATCGATGGCTGAGGCCAACAAGGACGCCTACGTCCCGCGCCTGCGCGCCCACTACGACGAGGTCATCCGCCAGAAGCTCATCGAGCAGTTCGGCTACAAGAACCCGATGCAGGTTCCGCGGATCGACAAGATCGTCATCAACATGGGCGTCGGCGAGTCCACCGCGGACTCGAAGAAGGCCACCGTCGCCGCCGGCGACCTTGCGCTGATCGCCGGCCAGAAGCCGGTCATCACCAAGGCCCGCAAGCCGATCGCGACCTTCAAGGTCCGCGAGGGCATGCCGATCGGCTGCAAGGTCACCCTGCGCCGCCAGAAGATGTACGAGTTCATGGATCGCCTCGTCACGATCGCGCTGCCACGCGTCCGCGACTTCCGCGGCCTGAACCCGAAGTCGTTCGACGGCCGCGGCAACTACGCGCTCGGCCTCAAGGAGCACCTCGTGTTCCCGGAGATCTCGTACGATAAGGCTGAGCAGACCTGGGGCATGGACATCGTCGTCGCCACCACCGCCACCACCGACGAGGAAGCCCGCGCTCTCCTCGCCGCCTTCCAATTCCCGTTCCGGCAGTAGGCGTCCCTCGGGATACCTAGACGCGGACACCGGAGGATAGACAATGGCAAAGAAGAGTTCAGTCGAACAGAACAACCACCGGAAGGAGCTGGTCAAGCGCTTCGCTGCGAAGCGCCAGGCCCTGCTCGCGACCGCCAACGACGAGTCCCTCGAGATGGAGGAGCGCTTCGAGGCGCGCCTCAAGCTCGCGGAGCTTCCCCGCAACTCGTCGCCGACCCGCGTGCGCAACCGGTGCGAGATCACCGGCCGGCCGCGCGCCTATTACCGCAAGATGGGCGTCTCGCGTATCGCGCTGCGCGAGCTCGGGAACCGGGGCCTGATCCCGGGCCTCGTCAAGTCGAGCTGGTAAGGAGGCACCCATGGTCAACGATCCCGTGGGCGATATGCTCACCCGCATCCGCAACGGCCAGATGCGCCGTCGCAACGTCGTCTCGACGCCCGGCTCGCGCCTCCGCGCGAACGTCCTGAACGTGCTGAAGTCGGAAGGCTACATCCGCGACTTCGCGACCACCGAACTCGGCAACGGCCGGACGGAGTTCGCGATCGAGCTGAAGTACTACGACGGCCAGCCCGTCATCCGCTCGATCCAGCGCGTGTCGAAGCCCGGCCGCCGCGTCTACTCGGCCGTCGGCGATCTGCCGCGCGTCGCCGACGGTCTCGGCGTCACCATCGTGTCCACCCCGCAGGGCGTCATGGCCGACCACGAGGCGCGCGAGCGCAACGTCGGCGGCGAAGTGCTCTGCAAGGTGTTCTGATCCCCGGATAAGGAGAGAGGCAGATGTCTCGCGTAGGCAAGAAGCCCGTCCCCGTTCCGGCCGGCGTCACCGCGTCGGTCACGGGTCAGACGGTGAAGATGAAGGGCTCGAAGGGCGAGCTGCAGTTCGTGGTTCCCTCGCTGGTCGATGTGGCGCTCGAGGACGGCGCGATCACGGTGACCCCGAAGGACCAGTCCAAGGCGGCGCGTTCGCTCTGGGGCACCTCGCGGGCCCAGGTCGCGAACCTCGTCGAGGGCGTGTCCAAGGGCTTCGAGAAGAAGCTCGAGATCACCGGCGTCGGCTATCGCGCCGCGATGGCTGGCAAGGCGCTCAAGCTCTCGCTCGGGTACAGCCACGACATCGAGTACCAGATCCCGGCCGGCATCACGATCGTGACGCCGAAGCCGACGGAGATCACGATCTCCGGCATAGACCGCCAAGTCGTCGGCCAGGTCGCCGCGGAGATCCGCGACTACCGCGGTCCCGAGCCCTACAAGGGCAAGGGCGTGAAGTACGCCGGCGAGTTCATCTTCCGCAAGGAAGGCAAGAAGAAGTAAGGGGGCTGAGACATGTCACGCAAACTCGAAGCCCTCGATCGCCGCAAGGCGCGGGTGCGCCGGGCGCTCCGCGCCTCCGCCAACGGCCGGCCGCGCCTGTCGGTGTTCCGCTCGTCGAAGCAGATCTACGTTCAGGTCATCGATGATGCGGCGGGCGTCACGCTCGCCGCCGCCTCGTCGATCGACAAGGGCCTGCGCGCCGACCTGAAGACCGGCGCCGACGTCGCCGCCGCATCGGCGGTGGGCAAGCTCGTCGCCGAGCGCGCCAAGGCCGCCGGCGTCTCGAAGGTCGTGTTCGACCGCTCGGGCTACCAGTACCACGGCCGGATCAAGGCTCTGGCCGAAGCCGCCCGCAAGGGTGGCCTCGACTTCTAAATCTCGGCGGTGCGGAGGCGGCGTGTCCGCCTCCGGCGATGACGATTCAAGCGAGCGGGCCCGCCGCCCGCGCCAGTGAGATGAAACGGAAGCAACATGGCACGTGAACGTGAAGGCGGTGGCCGCGGCCGCCGCGACGACCGCGAGGAGCGCGACAGCGAGTTCGTGGACAAGCTCGTCCACATCAACCGCGTCGCCAAGGTGGTGAAGGGCGGCCGTCGCTTCGGCTTCGCCGCGCTCGTCGTCGTCGGCGACCAGAAGGGTCGCGTCGGCTTCGGCCACGGCAAGGCCCGCGAAGTCCCGGAGGCGATCCGCAAGGCGACAGAAGCCGCCAAGCGCGGCCTTGTCCGCATCTCGCTCCGCGAGGGCCGGACGCTGCACCACGACGTGCAGGGCCGTCACGGCGCCGGCAAGGTGATCCTCCGCGCGGCTCCGCAGGGCACCGGCATCATCGCCGGCGGCCCGATGCGCGCCGTGTTCGAGACGCTCGGCATGCAGGACGTCGTGGCCAAGAGCCTTGGCTCCTCGAACCCCTACAACCTCGTGCGCGCCACCTTCGAGGCGCTGAAGAACGAGGACAGCCCGCGCTCGGTCGCCGGTCGTCGCGGTCTCAAGGTGTCCACGCTCCAGGCGCGGCGCACCGATTCGGACCCGTCCGACCAGTCCGAAGCCGCAGTCGCGTAAGGGGAGGGCAGCATGGCTAGCAAGACTGTCCGCGTGGAGCAGATCGGTTCCCCGATCCGCCGCGAGGCCTCCCAGCGCCAGACGCTGGTGGGCCTGAAGCTGAACAAGCTTCACCGTGTCTCCGAGCTCGAGGACACCCCCGCCGTTCGCGGCATGATCCGAAAGGTCGCGCACCTCGTGCGCGTCCTCGACGACGCGGCTTGAGGAGGGCGCGATGAAGCTCAACGAGATCCGCGACAACGAAGGCGCAACCAAGAACCGGATGCGCGTCGGCCGAGGCATCGGCTCCGGCAAGGGCAAGACCGCAGGGCGCGGCGTGAAGGGTCAGAAGGCCCGGACCGGCGTGGCCATCAAGGGCTTCGAGGGCGGCCAGATGCCGCTTCACCGTCGTCTGCCGAAGCGCGGCTTCAACAACCTCTACTCGACCGACCTCAACGAGGTGAATCTCGGCCGGGTGCAGCAGGCGATCGACGCCGGCAAGCTCGACAAGGCCGCGACCGTGACGGTCGAGGCCCTCGTGCAGGCCGGGATCATCGCCCGTCCCCGCGACGGCGTGAAGCTGCTCGGCGTCGGCGAGCTGACCGCGAAGGTCGCCTTCGAGGTGACCCGCGCGTCGAAGTCGGCGGTCGAGGCGGTCGAGAAGGCCGGCGGCAGCGTCGTCGTCGCCTACGGCGCCGGCGTCTCGGTCCGCGGCAAGGGTGGCAAGGACTTGGGCGACAAGGGCGAAGCGACCGCCTGAGCGCGGTTGCCTCGCCGGGAGCGACCCCTTAAGTCGAAGCTTCGAGCGGCGGCCCGTGCGACCTCGCATGCGGCCGCCGCTCCCGTTTTCAGGGATGCCCCGCGGCTCCCTCGTGACCCATCATCAGGACACAGGCCATGGCCTCAGCCGCCGAGCAGCTCGCCGCGAACCTCAATTTCGGTGCCATCGCGAAGGCGGATGAGCTCAAGAAGCGCATCTGGTTCACCCTCGGCGCGCTCGTGGTGTTCCGGCTCGGGACCTACATCCCGATCCCGGGCATTGACCCGGAACAGTTCGCGCGCAACTTCCAGCAGCAGGCCGGCGGCGTGCTCGGGCTGTTCAACATGTTCTCCGGCGGTGCCGTCGAGCGCATGGCGATCTTCGCGCTCAACATCATGCCGTACATCTCGGCCTCGATCATCATCCAGCTGCTCACCTCGGTGATCCCGAGCCTCGAGACGCTGAAGAAGGAGGGCGAGTCCGGCCGCAAGGTCATCAACCAGTACACCCGCTACCTCACGGTGGTGCTGGCGCTGGTCCAGTCCTGGGGCATCGCCGTCGGCCTCCAGGGGTCGAGCGCCGCGATCGATCCCGGCCCGTTCTTCCTCGCCTCGACCGTGATCACGCTCACCGGCGGCACGCTGTTCCTGATGTGGATCGGCGAGCAGATCACCTCGCGCGGCATCGGCAATGGCTCGTCGCTGATCATCTTCGCCGGCATCGTCGCCCACCTGCCGACCGCCATCATCGGTGCGCTCGAGCTGTCGCGCACCGGCGCGCTGTCCTCGGCGGTGATCCTGGGCGTCGGCGTCGCCGCGATCGGCCTCGTCTACTTCATCGTGTTCATGGAGCGCGCCCAGCGCCGGCTGCTGATCAACTATCCCAAGCGCCAGGTCGGCAACCGGATGTACGAGGGCCAGACCTCGTTCCTTCCCTTGAAGCTCAACACCTCGGGCGTGATCCCGCCGATCTTCGCCTCGTCGCTCCTGCTGCTGCCGGCCACCGTGGCGAGCTTCTCGGCCAACCAGGGCACCGGCGTGCTGGCGACGGTCACGACCTATCTCGGCCACGGCCGTCCGCTCTACATGGCGCTCTACGCCGCGCTGATCATCTTCTTCGCGTTCTTCTACACCGCGGTGGTCTTCAACCCGCAGGAGACCGCCGACAATCTGAAGAAGCATGGCGGCTTCATCCCCGGCATCCGGCCCGGCGAGCGCACCGCGGCGTTCATCGACAAGGTGCTGACGCGCATCACCCTTATCGGCGCGCTCTACCTGACCTTCGTCTGCCTGGTGCCGGAGATCATCGCCTCCTACGCCTCCGCCAGCCTTGGATTCGGCGGCACGTCGCTGCTCATCGTCGTGTCGGTGACGATGGACACCGTGGCGCAGATCCACGGGCACCTGATGGCGCACCAGTACGAGGGCCTCGTCAAGAAGGCCAAGCTGCGCGGCGCGTCGACGACCCAGCGGCGGCGCTGAGCGATACGGCTCGGCGACACGAGAGACACAATCGCCGGAATGACGAGTGGACAGCGATTTGCCCGCTCGCCCGTCCGGCGGAAGCCGCTACAAGCAACGCCGACGCGGGAACGACGCCGATACGGCGTCGCCGCGCGCCAAGAAGCCCTGAGAGACGGGCACGGACGAGGATAACGCCCATGCGGATCATTCTGCTCGGACCACCCGGCGCGGGGAAGGGGACACAGTCCGAGCGGATCGTCGCGCGATTCGGCATCCCGCAGCTTTCCACCGGCGACATGCTGCGCGCGGCCGTCGCTGCCGGAACACCGGTCGGACTCCAGGCGAAGGCAGTGATGGAGAGCGGCGGCCTCGTGTCCGACGCGATCGTCGTCGGCATCGTCGCCGACCGGATCGAGGAGGCGGATGCGCGCGGCGGGTTCATCCTCGACGGCTTTCCCCGCACCGTCGAGCAGGCCAAGGTCCTCGACGTGATGCTGGACGAGAAGGGCCTGCATCTCTCGACCGTGATCGAGTTCAAGGTCGATGAGAAGGTCCTGGTCGGCCGCATCGCCAAGCGGGCGGAGGAGACCGCCGCCCGCGGACAGCCGGTGCGGAAGGACGACACCCCCGAGGTGTTCGCCTCGCGTCTCGAGGCCTACCGGATCCAGACCGCCCCGCTCTCGGCCTATTACGAGCGCGCCGGGATGCTGCAGACCGTGGACGGCATGGCGCCGATCGACGCGGTGACGGATTCGCTGATGACGATCCTCGAATTGCATCGCGAAGGCGTGGCGTCCTGAAGCCATCCTTCCGGGGACCCATGATCATGTCGACGCATGCGGCTCGGGCGATCCTCGCAGCGCTGACCCTGACAGTCGGCGCGATGCCGATGGCGGCGTGGGCCGGCCCGGCGCAATCGTATCAGTACGAGCGGCAGACGACCGGCCGCCTGTGCAGGCCGCCGCTGAAGTTCGCGGCCGGCGCGTGCGTGCGGCGCTGCCCGGCGGGCTTTCGCGACAACGGCGGGTATTGCCGCCAGCTGAACCAGCGCTTCTGACGTCGACCCGAAGACACCCACGCCCCTGCGGTTCGCCAGGTGACGTGATGGGAACGATGCAGCGCGCCGGGCGCGCCCGCCGGGCCCGGCGCGGCGTCTTATCGTGCCGAACCGTTGACATCACCGCCGGCCCGCGCTAGCAGGCCGGTCTTCGTCTGCACAGCCGTTGGTCCGAGGTGCCCTCCAAGGGGCGGCCGCGGGCCGATTTGTCGTTGACGGGCGTGCAGGGGCCGGCCTCCACCGGACGCACGCTTTCCCACAGGACGGCCCGGGCGATCGCCCGTACGCCACATGGAGCATGACCTTGGCCCGTATCGCCGGCGTTAACATTCCGACCAACAAGCGCGTCGTCATCGCGCTCCAGTACATCCACGGCATCGGCGCGAAGAAGGCCGAGGAGATCACGGAGAAGGTCGGCATCCCGGCCGAGCGCCGCGTGAACCAGCTCACCGACGCCGAGGTGCTGCAGATCCGCGAGACGATCGATCGCGACTACCTTGTCGAGGGCGACCTTCGCCGCGACGTCTCGATGAACATCAAGCGCCTGATGGACCTCGGCTGCTACCGCGGCCTGCGCCATCGCCGCAACCTGCCGGTCCGCGGCCAGCGCACGCACACCAATGCGCGCACCCGCAAGGGCAAGTCCAAGCCGATCGCCGGCAAGAAGAAGTAAGCTTACGAATTTGGAGGCTGCGCCCGGCGCGGTCTCCCATGCATCGTGCTGGATCTCCCTCGACGGGAGCCGGCGTGACGGGGCGGCGCTCCGCGGATGTGCCGACCGAACCCATACGAGAATCCCGAGCACCTGGAATTACGGGTGCGCTTGAAGGACAGGTATCGAAAAGATGGCCAAGGAACCGACCCGCGTCCGCCGGCGCGAACGCAAGAACATCGTCTCGGGCGTGGCGCACGTCGCCGCCTCGTTCAACAACACGATGATCACCATCACCGACGCGCAGGGCAACACGATCTCGTGGTCCTCCTCGGGCGCCATGGGCTTCAAGGGCTCGCGGAAGTCGACCCCCTACGCCGCGCAGGTCGCCGCCGAGGACGCGGCCCGCAAGGCCGCCGAGCACGGCATGCGCACCCTCGAGGTCGAGGTCTCCGGGCCCGGCTCGGGCCGCGAGTCGGCGCTCCGCGCCCTCCAGGCCGCGGGCTTCACCGTGACCTCGATCCGCGACGTCACCTCGATCCCGCACAACGGCTGCCGCCCGCGCAAGCGTCGGCGCGTCTGAGGCGGACGGAGACACACGTGGCGGATACGAAGATCCTTCCCGGCGTCAAGCGCTGGAGCGTCGGTGACATCACGCTCACCGTGCTCAACGACGGCTGGTTTCAGGGCTCCCTCGATCTCGTCACGGGCATCTCGAAGGACGAGGCCGGGGCGCTGCAGCGCGCCGGCTTCCGTACGCAGGAGCCGCGGGTGATGCTCAACGCATTCCTGCTGACGGGCCCCGGCCGCAAGCCGGTGCTGATCGATTCCGGCTACGGGTCGTTCGGTCCGCCGACCATGGGTCGCGTGCCCGCAGCGCTCGCCGTCGCGGGCGTGGCGCCCGAGGCGATCGAGACCGTTCTCGTCACGCACTGCCATCCCGACCATATCGGTGGGCTGGTGGTCGACGGGAAGGCCGCCTACCCGAACGCGGAGATCGTGCTGCATTCGGACGAGGCGGCGTACTGGCTCCCCGATGCGGCGCTCGCCGCCGCACCGGACGGGGCAAAGCCGTATTTCGAGAACGCCCGCAAGGCGCTGGCACCCTATGCCGGCCGGGTGCGCGAGCAGTCCGGCGGGGAAGTCCTGCCGGGCATCACCGCGGTGCACCTGCCCGGCCATACGCCGGGCCATTGCGGTTTCCGGATCGTTTCGGGGGACAAGTCGCTCCTGGTGTTCACCGATGTGGTGCACCTGCCGGCGATCCAGTTCAAGCAACCCGAGGCTGGCGTCGGCTTCGATGTCGACGGCGACCAGGCGCGAGCGACCCGCAAGGCGATCCTCGCGGGTCTGGCGGCCGACGGGACCCGCATCGCCGGCTCGCATCTCGAATTCCCGGCCGTCGGCACCGTGACGCGGGATGGGGACGGATACCGGTTCGTGCCGGATCTCTGGGTCGCCGACGAGGCGTAGGCCCGGAGCAGTCTTTTAGGGACCGACCGACGCTGGGGGCAGCGTCGATCGGCCGAAGCGCGGACCCGGACGTCGCGGGTTCGTGCGTCAGGAGAGGTAGGATCGTGGTCATTCAGAAGAACTGGCAAGAGCTGATCAAGCCCAACAAGCTGCAGGTCTCGACCGGCGACGACCCGAAGCGGGTCGCCACCGTCGTCGCCGAGCCGTTGGAGCGCGGCTTCGGCACGACGCTCGGCAACTCGCTGCGCCGGGTGCTGCTGTCCTCCCTCCAGGGCGCGGCCGTGACCTCGGTCCAGATCGACGGCGTCCTGCATGAATTCTCCTCGATCCCGGGCGTCCGCGAGGACGTCACCGACATCGTCCTGAACATCAAGACGATCGCCATCCGCTCGCAGACCGACGCCCCGAAGCGCATGACCCTGCGCAAGACCGGCCCGGGCCTCGTCACCGCCGGCGACATCGGCACGGTCGGCGACATCCAGATCCTGAACCCCGACCTCGTGATCTGCACGCTGGACGACGGCGCCGAGATCCGGATGGAGTTCACGGTCGCCACCGGCAAGGGCTACGTGCCGGCCGAGCGCAACCGCCCCGAGGACGCGCCGATCGGCCTGATCCCGGTGGACGCGCTGTTCTCGCCGGTGACCAAGGTCAGCTACCGCATCGAGACCACCCGCGAGGGCCAGGATCTCGACAAGGATAAGCTGACGATGACCGTCGAGACCAACGGTGCGGTGTCGCCGGAGGATGCGCTGGCCTACGCGGCGCGCATCATCCAGGACCAGCTCCAGGTGTTCGTGAACTTCGAGGATCCCCGCAAGGAGGAGGCCGCCCCGCTCGCGCCACAGCTGCCCTTCAACCCGGCGCTGCTCAAGAAGGTCGACGAGCTCGAGCTTTCTGTGCGTTCGGCGAACTGCCTGAAGAACGACAACATCGTCTACATCGGCGACCTCATCCAGAAGTCCGAGGGCGAGATGCTGCGCACCCCGAACTTCGGCCGCAAGTCGCTCAACGAGATTAAGGAAGTGCTGGCCGGGATGGGTCTGCACCTCGGGATGGACATCCCCGGCTGGCCGCCGGAGAACATCGAGGACCTCGCCAAGCGCTTCGAGGAGCACTACTGAGGGCGAATGGCGAGTAGGGAGTAGCGAATAGGGGTGTCCGCAGGGCTCCCCGGTTCCGCTGCACTCTATCCGCTACTCGCTACTCCCTATTCGCCTTCAAGATGACGGTCGTACCGTGGCACGGCGACCGCAAAAACCAGGAGAGCCAACATGCGTCACGGATTCCGCGGTCGTCGTTTCAACCGCACCACCGAGCACCGCAAGGCAATGTTCGCCAACATGTCCGCCGCGCTGATCAAGCACGAGCAGATCATCACCACGCTGCCGAAGGCCAAGGACCTGCGCCCGGTCATCGAGAAGCTGATCTCGCTCGGGCGCATCGACAGCGTCCACACCCGCCGTCTCGCCATGTCGCAGATCCGCGACCACGACATGGTCAAGAAGCTCTTCACGGTGCTCGGCCCGCGCTACACGGCCCGTCCGGGCGGCTACTGCCGCATCATGAAGGCCGGCTTCCGCAAGGGCGACAACGCCCCGCTCGCCGTGATCGAGTTCGTCGACCGCGACGTCAGCGCCCGCGGCAAGGATTCGGGCCCGGTGCTCGGCGGCGAGAGCGAAGCGGCCTGATCGGCGCCTCGACAGCACGAGTTCGAAGAAGGGCGGCCGAGAGGCCGCCTTTTTCGTTGGCCCGAGGCCGTTGCGCGATGCTCGTCCCGGGACGACCGCGATGCGGCGAGCGCATACGGTCGATGCCGGCGTTTCTCGGGGACGGACGCGCTTTCGAACGCGTTTCCGTCGGGACGGACGGCCGGGCCGACGCGTCAGGTGCCGGGCGCGTCGCCCAGCAGCAAGGAGACGCGGCGGGCGAGCTCGGCCGACTGGAACGGCTTCGTCAGCACCGGCAGGTCGTGCGGGATCTCCACCGCCTCCGCGTGCCCCGTCAGGATCAGCACAGGGACCTCGGACCAGCGGCTCCGCACCTCGGCCGCCAGCTCGACGCCGGTCATGCCGGGCATCGCGAGGTCGGCGACCACGAGGTCGAAGCGGCGCTGCTCCATCAGCGCGAGCGCGGCCGCGCCGTCCGAGGCCTCGATCTCGTCGTAACCGAACCCGTTGAGGAACGAGGCGGTGACGTGCCGGACCTCGGCGTCGTCGTCCACCACCAGGATGGCCGCCGCGCGTGCCGCCGCCGGCGCGACC
>NZ_VRUV01000369.1:0-4647 GCF_008039455.1 Methylobacterium sp. WL116 | reverse complement strand
GGCCGACACCGCGGCCGCGATCAGCGGCAGCTGGCCGTAGCCGACGCCCGCGGTCAGCGCGACGCCGCCGAGCCAGGCGCCGGTGGCGTTGCCGAGGTTGAACGCGCCCTGGTTCAGGGTGGAGGCGAGGTTCGGGGCATCGCTGGCCGCCTCCACCACCCAGATCTGCAACGGCGAGACCAGGGCGAAGGCGAGCCCGCTCCAGACCACCAGCGCCGTCAGCATCGCGATCTCGAAGTGGGCGACGCCCGCCAGCAGGGCGAGGACGGCGATGAGGCCGAGGAAGCTGCCGATCACCGTGGCGGTGAGATTCCCGTCGGCGAGGCGGCCGCCGATCAGGTTGCCGGCGGTGAGGCCGATGCCGGCGACGAACAGCGCGCCGGTGACGCCGCGGGCGCTGAGCCCGGTCACCCCCATCAGGAGCGGCGTGATGTAGGTGAACACCGTGAAGAAGCTCACCGAGGACAGGGTCGAGACCAGCATCGGCCGCAGCACCGGCCAGCGCCCGAGCGCCCGGAACTCCCGGGCCAGCCCGCCGCGCGAGCCGGGGAGCCCGGCCGGCACGAACAGATGGATCGCCAGGCCCGCCGCGACGCCGATCGCCACCACCGCCCAGAAGGTGGCGCGCCAGCCCGCCGCCTGCCCCAGCGCGGTGCCGAGCGGCACGCCGAGCACGTTGGCCAGCGTCAGCCCGGCGAACATCAGCGACACCGCCTGGGTCCGCTTCTCCCGCGGGACGAGATCGCGCGCCACGATCGCGCCGATGCCGAAGAAGGCGCCGTGGGCGAAGGCGGTGGCGATGCGGGCGAGCATCAGCGTCGCGTAGGTGGGCGCGACGGCGCAGGCGACGTTGCCGGCCAGGAACACCGCCATCAGCGCGAGCAGCGCGGTCTTGCGCGGCAGGCCGGCGGTGGCGATGGCGACCAGCGGCGCGCCGATCACCACGCCCATCGCGTAGCCCGAGACCAGGTAGCCGGCCTGCGGGATGGTGACGCCGAAGCTCTGCGCCACCTCCGGCAGCAGGCCCATGATCACGAATTCCGTGGTGCCGATCCCGAAGGAGGCGACGGCGAGGGCGAGAATCGGCAGCGAGACCATGCATGGGCTCCGTTGGCACGGGGGCGAAGGCGCGGGCGCCGATACCTTTTGTGCGGTGCGGTATGCCCCAACATGGCGGATCGCCCTCGGTTGCGGACCGGCGGGCAATGGGATGCAGCCTTGTTCCACGAACGGGTCTCAACCGTCGGGTGCGTCATCGCGCGATCGACCTGGGATAACCGGCGGGGTGCGTACACTGACGCCCGCCGGGCGGTGCCGGAGCGCCTACCATCGAGGCCGTTGCGCCTGGCGATCCTGCCGAAGCGCCCCTCGGTTTCGGTGGAGACGACGTGATGAAGGCCCTCATCCTGGCGGGAACGGCCCTCGGTGCCGCCCTGATCCTGCTTCCCGCCGGCGCGGAAGCGCGCCCGTACGGCGGCGGCTACGGCGCGCATGGCGGTTTCCGCAGCGCCGGCTTCGTCGGAGCGCGCGGCGGCTACGGCGGATACCGCGGCGGTCTTGCCGGATACCGGGGCGGTTACGGCGGCTACCGCGGCGGCTATGGCCGGGGGATCGGCTACGGCCTCGCCGGCGCTGGGATCGGATTGGGTGTCGGGCTCGCCGCCGGCGCGCTGGCCGGCGGCTACGGCGGGTACGATTACGGCAGCAGCTACGGCTACGGCGGCGGATATGGCTACGGCGGTGGTTACGGCTACGGCGGCTACGCGCCCGCCTACGGCGGCGGGTATGGCGGCTATGGCGGTTATGCGCCCGCATCCTACGGCTACGGCAGCGGCTGCACCTGCGCGGGCTACTGATCGGGCCGGGTGACGAACGCGACGGCGGGCGCTTGGCGGCTCCTCCGTCGCGTCCGCCCCGGTGCGGCGCCCTGCCCTACGGCTCGGTCAGGGGCAATCCGCGGCTCGGCGGGCTCCAGTGGAGGTCGGGCGTCGACGCGTAGAGCCGCCGGTGGGCGAGCACCGCGTAGGTGTCGGTCATGCCGGCGATGTAGTCGGCGATGCGCCGGGCGATGCGGCCGGCCGGTGCGCCGGACAAGCCCTCGCTCCATTCCACCGGCATCCGCGTCGGATCGGCCGAGAACGCCGAGAACAGGTCCGCGACGATGGCGTTCGCCTTCGCCCGCACCGCCATCACCTCCGGATGGCGGTACATCCGCGCGTAGAGGAAGCGCTTGATGTCGGCGTCGGCGGCCGCGATCTCCTCCGAGAACGCGATCACCGGAGCCTGCGCCCTACGGATCGCGGCGACGTCGCGCGGTGCGAGCACGTCCAGGCGGCGCCGGCTTTCCGCGATCACGTCCTCGACGAAGCGCGTGATCACCCGCCGGGCGAGCTCGTGGATGGTGCGCGACACCTCCAGCCCGGGATGCAGGGCGGCGATCTCGTCGAGCAATCCGCGCAGGAACGGCACCGCTTCAAGGTCGGCGAGATCGAACAATCCGGCGCGCAGGCCGTCGTCGAGGTCGTGGCTGTCGTAGGCGATGTCGTCGGCGAGCGCCGCCGCCTGCGCCTCCGGCCCGGCATGGTGCGCCAGTTCCAGGGGGTGCAGCGCGTCGTATTCGAGGATCGCCGCCGCGATGCCCGTGCGCGCGTAGCGCGGGGTCGGGCGACCGTCCGGCTCGAGCAGCGGGCCGTTGTGCTTGACCAGGCCCTCCAGCGTCTCCCAGGCGAGGTTCAGCCCGTCGAAGCCGGCGTAGCGCCGCTCCAGCCGGGTCACGATGCGCAGCGCCTGCGCGTTGTGGTCGAAGCCGCCATGCTCGGCCATGCAGGCATCGAGCGCGTCCTCGCCGGTATGGCCGAAGCAGGTGTGGCCGAGGTCGTGACTGAGCGCGAGCGCCTCGGCCAGGTCCTCGTCGAGGCCCAGTGCGCGGGCGAGCGCCCGGGCGATCTGGCTGACCTCGAGGGTATGGGTCAGCCGGGTGCGGTAATGGTCGCCCTCGTGATGCACGAAGACCTGGGTCTTGTGCTTCAGCCGTCGGAAGGCGGTCGAGTGCACCACCCGGTCGCGGTCGCGCTGGAAATCGCTCCGCGTCGGCGAGGCCGGCTCGGGGATCAGCCGTCCGCGGGTCGCGCCCGGGTCGGTGGCGTAGGCCGCGCGCCAGCGCTCACCGTTGGCGCGCACGCGGCCTCCCGCCCGGTTCGTGATGTGCTGCCGGCATGGTTCCCTCGCAGTTCGACGCGGCACGCGTTGCGGCGCGCCGTCGTACCCCATATCTTGGATCGATCACGCGCCGGGCAATCGCCCGCCGCGCCCGGACCCGACAACAGCGCCGATGGCTCTCCCGATGGCCGAGATCACCCTGACCCCCCGCGCCGCCAAGCGCATCAACGAGATCATGGGTGCCGAGCCCCCGGGCGCGCTGCTTCGCGTCAGCGTGAACGGCGGCGGCTGCTCCGGCTTCTCCTACGCCTTCGACATCACCCGCGACCAGGAGGCGCAGGACGTCACGATCGAGCGCGACGGCGCCACCGTGGTCGTCGACCCGGTGTCGCTCGAGTACATGGCCGGATCCACGATCGATTTCGTGAACGACCTGATCGGGCAGTCCTTCAAGATCGAGAACCCGCAGGCGACCTCGTCCTGCGGCTGCGGCACCTCGTTCTCGCTCTGATCTTTCGAGGGGCGCGGCGCTGTCCCGTGCGGCCCCGAGGGTGGTGTCGGGGCTGGTTGCAGTCGCCGGCATCGTGGTGCCGGAACGACAGGCGCCGACAAGCGTGAGTCGCGACGTGGCGCACCGATTGCCTCGCGCGGCGAAATGCGGGACGACAGCGCCGTCTCCTCGGATAGAACATTCGTCAGCGGTCCGCACACGATGATCAGTCACCGAACGGTCCGCGCCAGCCTGATCCGGGCGGCCCGCCTCTGCCTCTGTGCCGGTCTCGTCCTCGGCGTCGGGACGACGGGCCGGCCTGCGGCGGCGCAGGAGGCGGCCTCGGCGGTCCAGGACGTCGTGCTGGTCGACGTCGCGTTGCCGCTCGGCGACACGGTGTTCAAGGCGGCGCGGATCACGGTCAGCGGCACGCGTCTCTCGCGCGACGACCTGACGGCGATCCTCAAGGCGGATTCGCCCGAGCCCTGGGCGCCCCGCCTCGCACGCCTGGAGGCGGCGAGCATCTCGATCCCGGTCCTCGTCTCCGAACATCCCGGCCCGGGCGGATCGCTGCAGACCGTGACCTATCGCGAGGTCGCGGCGCGCGACGTGCGCGCCGGCCGCATCGCCGAGCTGACCATGGCCGGCGCCGGGGTCTCCGTCACCGGCGCGCACCCGGGGTCGGGCACCTACGGCCGCATCGTCGCCAGCGATCTCGACCTCGCCGCGCTCGTCCGGCTCTCGTCGGAATCCGGCGACGGCAAGGGGCCGGTCCAGCGGATCTACGCCGCGATCCAGGCCTCGGACGTGACCTACACGGAAGCCTCGGGCGTCACGATTCGGATCGCCGGGCTCGAGGGCCGCGATTTCGGCGGACGCCAGGTCCCCGGCGGCTGGAACGGCGCGATGGCCGGGCTCGCCCGCGGGCTCGAGGCCGTCGACCCGGAGATGACGGCGGCCGAGCGCGGCAAGCTCGCGGGAACCGCCGCCGACCTGGC
>NZ_VRUV01000368.1:0-4647 GCF_008039455.1 Methylobacterium sp. WL116 | reverse complement strand
CGCGACCGGCCGGCCGCGCAGGGCCGGGTCGTCGCGCTGCTCGACGGAAGCGTAGAACGCGTCCATATCGATGTGGATGACTTTCCGCACCGGGGCGGTCACTGCGCTGTCCCGTTCCGCGAGACCGCCGCACCGCAGGGCGGCCGCCTCGATGTTCGATCTTTGTTCCGACTGTCCATCACCGCGGGGCGCGGTTCAACCCACCCGGGCGCCGCCGTCCACCGCCGAGCGCACGATCGGCGGCCGCGGCAAAGGCTTTGTTAACTGACCCGGACGATGGTCGCGCCATGGTCGTCCGTCGCCGCGTCAGAATGGTCGTTTTGCCTCTCAGCCTCTGGACCCTGTCCGGGCTGGTCGTCGGCTACTTCGTGTACCAGGCCGAGAACGGCAACCGGGGCCTGGAGGCCAAGCGCGCCCTCAAGATCCAGGCCTTCGGGCTCACCCGGGAGCTCGCGGCGGCCAAGGCCGAGCGGGCGACCTGGGAGCACCGCGTCGCGCTGCTGCGCAGCGAGCAGATCGACCGCGACCTGCTGGAGGAGCGCGCCCGGGTCGTCCTCGGCCGGGTGCACGCCAACGACGTGGTCGTCATCGACCCGTGAGCGGGCACCGCCTCCAGTCCCACGCGCGCGTCCCGGCTTGAACGCAGCCCGCATCCGCCGTCCCGAGGGGATCATGCCGATCGGGCGTGCGGATCGGGCATGCGGATCGGGTATGACAACCACAAACACCTGTCAGAGCGTCGGCCCTCGCATTCCCGGAGCGCGTGTCCTAAACCGGGAGGGAACAGACGCCAGCACGGGAGCACGCCGATGGATGCCGCGAAAGATGCGGGGCAGCCCAACCCTGCCGCGGAGACGCCGGAGGCCGTGGCGGCCGAGCACCAGCCCGCACCGAACGCGCCGCAATTCACCCGCGAGGAAGACCTCCACGCCTACCATCAGATGCTGCTGATCCGCCGCTTCGAGGAGAAGGCGGGGCAACTCTACGGAATGGGCCTGATCGGCGGGTTCTGCCACCTCTACATCGGCCAGGAGGCGGTCGTCATCGGCATGCAGATGGCCTCGGTCGACGGCGACCAGGTCATCACCGGCTACCGCGACCACGGCCACATGCTCGCCTGCGGCATGGACCCGAAGGGGGTGATGGCCGAGCTCACCGGCCGCCGCGGCGGCTACAGCCGCGGCAAGGGCGGCTCGATGCACATGTTCAGCCGCGAGAAGCAGTTCTTCGGCGGGCACGGCATCGTCGGGGCGCAGGTCTCGCTCGGCACCGGCCTCGGCTTCGCCGACGCCTACCGCAAGAACGGCAAGGTCAGCCTGACCTACATGGGCGACGGCGCGGCCAACCAGGGCCAGGTCTACGAGAGCTTCAACATGGCGCAGCTTTGGAAGCTGCCCGTGGTCTACGTGATCGAGAACAACCGCTACGCCATGGGCACCTCGGTCGCCCGCGCCTCGGCGCAGACGGACTTCTCCCGCCGCGGCATCTCGTTCGGCATCCCCGGCGAGCAGGTCGACGGCATGGACGTGCGCACGGTCCGCGAGGCGGCGGGCCGGGCGATCGCGCATGCCCGCACCGGGGAGGGGCCCTACATCCTTGAGATGCAGACCTACCGCTATCGCGGCCACTCGATGTCCGACCCGGCGAAGTACCGCACGAAGGACGAAGTCTCGAAGATGCGCGACGAGCACGACCCGATCGAGATGGTGCGCAAGCGCCTGATCGAGCTGCACGGCGTCGCCGAGGCCGAGCTCAAGGCCACCGACGCCAAGGTCCGCGAGACCGTCAACGACGCCGCCGAGTTCGCGACGCACGATCCCGAGCCGGATCCGTCCGAGCTGTGGACCGACATCCTCCTGGAAGCGCGCGCCTGAGGGCGCGCCGCCGCCCCGCGACGATCCCCTGCCAGGCCGCCCCGCCCGCCTCACCGATCAGAGACCCTCCATGGCGACCGACATCCTGATGCCCGCCCTGTCTCCGACCATGGAGGAGGGCAAGCTCTCCAAATGGCTCAAGAAGGAGGGCGACGCGATCAAGTCCGGCGACGTGCTCGCCGAGATCGAGACCGATAAGGCGACCATGGAGGTCGAGGCGATCGACGAGGGCACGCTCGCCAAGATCCTGGTCGCCGAGGGCACCGAGGGCGTCGCCGTCAACACCCCGATCGCGATCATCGCGGGCGAGGGCGAGGACGTCGCGGCGGCCGCCGCCGGAGGGGCCTCGTCGAAGCCGAACGGTGCGGACACGGGCGGGCAGCGAGCCCCGACGCCGACGATGCAGGCCGAGGGCATGGCCTCCGGCCCGTCGGCCACCGCCAAGACCGGCGACGACAAGCCCGCGGCGCCGGCCGCGCCCGCCACCATCACCAACAAGGCCGCCGAGCCGGTGATGGAGGAGTTCCCGGCCGGCACCGAGATGGTGACGATGACCGTCCGCGAGGCGCTGCGCGACGCCATGGCCGAGGAGATGCGCCGGGACGAGGACGTCTTCGTGATGGGCGAGGAGGTCGCCGAGTACCAGGGCGCCTACAAGGTCACGCAGAACCTGCTGCAGGAATTCGGCGCCCGCCGCGTGGTCGACACCCCGATCACCGAGCACGGCTTCGCCGGCATCGGCGTCGGCGCGGCCCTGTCGGGCCTGAAGCCGATCGTCGAGTTCATGACCTTCAACTTCGCCATGCAGGCGATCGACCACATCATCAACTCGGCGGCCAAGACCCTGTACATGTCCGGCGGCCAGCTCGGCTGCCCGATCGTGTTCCGCGGCCCCAACGGCGCCGCCGCCCGCGTCGGCGCCCAGCACAGCCACGACTACGCCGCTTGGTACTCCAACGTGCCGGGCCTGAAGGTGATCGCCCCCTACACGGCGTCGGACGCCAAGGGCCTGCTCAAGGCCGCGATCCGCGACCCGAACCCGGTGATCTTCCTCGAGAACGAGATCCTGTACGGCCAGACCTTCCCGGTGCCGAAGCTCGACGACTTCGTGCTGCCGATCGGCAAGGCGCGGATCCACCGCACCGGCAAGGACGTGACCATCGTCTCCTTCGCCATCGGCATGACCTACGCCCTGAAGGCGGCGCAGATCCTGGCCGACCAGGGCATCGAGGCCGAGGTGATCGACCTGCGCACGATCCGGCCGATGGACACCGAGACCGTGCTCGCGTCGGTCAAGAAGACCGGCCGCTGCGTCACGGTGGAGGAGGGCTTCCCGCAATCGGGCATCGGCGCCGAGATCTCGGCCCGCCTGATGGTCGACGCGTTCGACTACCTCGACGCGCCGGTGCTGCGCGTCACCGGCAAGGACGTGCCGATGCCCTACGCCGCCAACCTCGAGAAGCTGGCGCTGCCCAACGTCGCCGAGGTCGTCGAGGCGGCCAAGGCCGTCTGCTACCGGTGAATGCGATCCGCCTTCGTGCCTGACCGGCGGGAACGGGGCCGACCGATGGGTCATGACGTCGTATGAGTGAATCCTTCCAAGCCCTCGAGATTCCCCCCGACGCCCTGGAGCAGGGCGGCATTGAGGTGCTGCGCGCGGCCGTGGTCGACGGGGCGGTGAGCGTGGCGTTGCGCCGGTCCTTCGACGACCCCGCCACGTGGGGCCGCCTGATGGTCGACCTCGCCCGGCAGGCCGCCCGCGCCTACGCCCTGGAAACCGACCTGTCGGAGGAGGAGGCGTTCGAGCGCATTCGCGCGGGGTGGGAGGCTGAGGGCCTCGATCCCGGCGGCCTGAACTGACGGGATTCTGGCCATGGCCGAACCCGCGCTCCGGCACGCCACCTACGCCGACCTCGAAGCGGTCCCCGATCACCTCGTCGCCGAGATCATCGACGGGGCGCTGGAGACGCATCCGCGACCGCGGCCGCGGCATGCGATGGCGGCGTTGGATCTCGGCTCCGTTCTGGGCCCCCCTTTCCGGCACGGACGCGGCGGACCGGGCGGCTGGATCTTCATGATCGAACCCGAGCTCCATCTCGGAGCGCAGGTCGTGGTGCCCGATCTCGCCGGCTGGCGCCGCGAGCGGCTGCCGGCCGAGCCGGAGACCGCCTTCGTCGAGACGCCGCCGGACTGGGTCTGCGAGATCCTGTCGCCGTCCACGGTGCGTCTCGACCGCGGCCCGAAGCGGCGCATCTACGCGGAGGCCGGCGTCGGGCACCTCTGGCTGCTCGATCCCGCCGACGGCGTGCTGGAGGCCTTCGCGCTGACCGCGTCCCGATGGCTGCTGCTCGGGACGGTGACGCGCCGCGAGACCGTGGCCCTGCCGCCCTTCGACGCCGTCCCGTTTCCGCTGGACGACCTGTTTCCCTTCGCCGATCCCCGCGCCGAACCCGACGCCCCCTCCCTGCCCTCGGACGAGACCTGAACCATGCCCGTCAACGTCCTGATGCCCGCCCTCTCGCCGACCATGGAGAAGGGCAACCTCGCCAAGTGGCTCAAGAAGGAGGGCGACGCGATCAAGTCCGGCGACGTGCTCGCCGAGATCGAGACCGACAAGGCGACCATGGAGGTCGAGGCGATCGACGAGGGCGTGCTCGCCCGGATCGTCGTGCCCGAGGGCACTGCCGACGTGCCGGTCAACGACCTGATCGCGGTGATCGCCGTGGACGGCGAGGATCCGGCCGGGGTCCAGGCGGGCGGCGCGGCGCCGGCG
>NZ_VRUV01000367.1:0-4660 GCF_008039455.1 Methylobacterium sp. WL116 | reverse complement strand
AGCGTGGCCCGTCCGCGGGCCTTCGGGCGCTCGATCCGGGTGGCGCGCGCGATGCGGCGCAGGCCGAACGACGCCAGCAGGCCGGCGGCGACCAGGAACGGGCTCGCGACGATCAGCGCGGCCACGACCTCGGAGCCGATCAGCACCGCGAGCGCCTTCACCATCGCGTCGAGGAAGACGAAGAACGCCGCGACGAGCAGCACGAGGATCGTTCCCAGGAGCGCGAACAGGCCGATCAGCGCCCGGAGGTTGCCGTCGATCTCGGTCCGCGCAAGGTCGAGGGTCCGCCCGACTAGGCGCCCGCTCTCGCGCAGGATCCCGAGGGTCAGCGCGAAGGTGCTCTCGGGGGTGCGATCCTGCATCGAGCGGTGCCGTCGTCCAGAAGGGGGCCGGGAGCGGTGCACCAGTTCGGCGCGGCTACCAACCCCGGATGCGACCGGGCGTTCCCGGATGGCGGCGGCCGCCGGTCAGCGCGGCGTGATCGGCGGCGCGAGCGCGCGCTCGCACGCGTCCCGGATCAGCAGCCCCGCGATCCGTCCCGCATCCCAGACGCCCATCAGGACGGCGTGGATCGCACCGGCGGCCAGGAGGAACGCGGCGACCGCGCAGAGGGGAAGGCTCAGGAGGAGCCCGATTACTAGGCGGGCCGCGACGCGCTCGGCGAGGCGACGTTCGAGCCGCGCCCCCGGGGCGAGGTCGAGCAGGCGTTCGTAGAGCATGGGAAGCCCGCACGATCGAGAATGGGCGGAACTCGGCACGACGGCGACGCAGGCACGCTGTGCCAGTTCAACATCGGCACGGGCCCGGCGTTGCATCGGACGATGCGAAAAACCCCGGGGCGCGGCGTCAGCGCATCCCGCTGCTGGTGAAGACCTGCGCCGCCGGCGCGATCACGACGAGGCTCCCGCACGGGGCCTGCCGCGACAGCACCGCGCTCGCCACGCCCCAGACGAACACGCCGCGCCGGTCCTGCCCCACCACGGGGCCGCCGGAATCGCCGAAGCAGACGCGGCCGCCGTTCACGCGGGCGATCGTCAGCCCGGTGCTCGACGCGGCGACGGGCGTCAGGATCGCGGTGCGCAGCCGGCCGACCACCCGGCCCGACACGCCGGTCCCGGCGACCCGCAGGCTCCTCGGCACCCGGCTCGGGTCGGTGGCGAGCGGCACCGGCACGCGGTCGCGCACCGGCTCGGCGAGGCGCAGCACGGCGAGGTCGAGCGAGAGGCTGTTCAGGTCGACGTCGACGACGTTCGAGGTCATCTGCCCGGGATCCGGGCTGTAGCGCGCGATCACCCGGGCGGTGCGGACCGGCTTCACCGGCTCGCTGCCGCGGAAGAACACCACGAGCGAGCCCAGCGGATCGCCGTTGACGCAATGGGCCGCCGTGAGGATCAGGTCGGGTGCGATCAGGACGCCGGTGCAGCGCGAGAGGTGCAGGCCGTCCTCGGGCGCGGTCACGGTCCCAAGCCCGACGGTGGCCTGCGCGAGCGCATCGCCCGACCGGCCCGCGGCACCGCCCTCGAGCGCCGCGGCCGGCGCGCTCCCCGAAGCGAGCGCGAGAAGCGGAACGACGAGACGTGAGGCAAGGTGACGCAGGGCGGGGCGAATGCCCGCTCGGGACGGGATCGAAATTCGGGACACGCGGGCCTCGGGGGTGTGGAACACGCCGTCCAGAGATCATCCGGGCGCGCCGGAGGGCAATCGGGCGCGAGGACGCGGGGGCCGCCGCGCCGCCCTGCGGCTCTCAGGAGTCGCGGCGCGTATCGTCCTTCGCCTCGAGGTCCTTGAGCATGGCGATCACCGAGCGCCGAAGGTCCGGATCGCCGATCGATTGGAACAGGCGCAGCAACTCGGCGGGGTCCGCGTCGGAGCCCGGCGCGCCGGAACGCGGCGAGAGGAAGAACGCCGTGTCGACACGAAGGAGCTCCGCGATCTTCCCCAGCAGGATCCGCGCCCGTTCGGATCGGTCCGATCCGTTGTTCCGGCCGTCGTCCACGTCGGACTCCTCACGTCATGCGTCTCGTTATACAACCTAGAATAAACTTTCAATCCCCTATAAACAGGGCAGGATGGTGTCTGTCCAGCCGCATGGTGGGATGGCGACCCAGTTCGCGTACGGAAGACGACGGCCGGCTCCGTCGGACGGCTCCTGCGAAACGGCTGCGCAACACATGATCACGAAGGCGATCGACGTCACCTACGGCCTGTTCCAGGCGTTCGACCGGGCCGGCTCCGTCGGCGATCTGAATCGCACGCTGCTGTCCGCCGTGTCCAAGCTCGGCGTGGAGAGCACGTTCGCCGGCATCATCCCGATGCCCGGCACCAGCCGGCGCGACCAGGCGGCCCACGTCCTGCTCGACAGCACGCCGGCCGGCTGGACCGACCGCTACTTCAAGGCCGGCCACCTGTTCCGCGACCCGACCATCCAGCGCCTGACCACGGACCTGACCGCGTTCCGGTGGTCCGACATCGAGCCGGAATACCGCGCCGACGCGGCCGCCCGGCGGGTGATGGAGGAGGCCGGCGACTTCCGCCTGCGCCAGGGCTTCACCGTGCCGCTGATCACCCTCGACGGGCGCGTCGCCGGGTTCAGCTTCGGGGCCGAGCGGTTCGATCCCTCGCCGGAGCTGCGCGGCATGCTGCAGCTCGTGGCGAGCTACGCCTTCGGCCGCTCGATCGTGCTGAGCGAAGGGCCGCCGCGGCCGGAGGTCCGGCTGACGCCGCGCGAGCGCGAGGCCCTGCAATGGGCCGCCGACGGCAAGACCGAGTGGGAGATCGGCGAGCTGATGTCGATCTCGGAGCACGGCGCCGAGAAGCACCTGCGCTCGATCCGGACCAAGCTCGGGACCGCGAGCCGGACGCACGCCGTCGCGGAAGGATTCCGGCGCGGGTTCCTCAAGTAGGCGCCGCGCGCCTCCGACCTCGAAGACCGCTTCGTCGAAAGCATGCTTCGTCCGGCGTGGGCGCGCGCGCGGGGATGCTCGCGCGGATTGACCGGATCCAGTCAAGTTCCACTGGTTCGCAGTCGAGAATGGTACGCGAACGCGTACTTTCGGGCGAATACTTAGAGACGATACTGCCGGCCATCCAATGGAGGCCGCTTTGATCCATATCGTCACGCCCGAGAACATCGATCGTTACCGCGATGCCATGGAGCAGGCCTATCGCCTGCGTCATCAAGTCTTCGTCGAGGAGAAGGGCTGGCACGACCTCGCCAAGCCCGACGGACGCGAGATCGACCAGTTCGACGACGGCCACGCCGTCCACATGCTCGCGATGCAGGGCGACCGCGTCGTCGGCTACCAGCGCATGCTGCCGACCACCCGCCCCTACCTGCTCACCGAAATCCTGCCGGAGCTCTGCGAGGTCCCCGCGCCCCGGAGCGCGCGGGTCTGGGAGTGGACCCGCTACGCCGTGCAGCGCGACGTGCGCGACCGCGGCCGCATCCTGAGCCCGGTCGGAAGCGCGCTCCTGGCCGGCATCGTCGAGTGGGGTCTCGAGAGCGGGATCGAGTCGATCGTCATCGAGATGAACCCGCTCTGGCTGCTGCGCCTCGTGCAGCTGCATTTCCGGGTGACCCCCCTCGGCCTGCCCTGCCGGATCGCCGGCGAGGACACCCTCGCCGTGGTCGCGGCCTTCGACGTGCGCACGCTCCGGCGCCTGCGCGAGACCCGCAACGACGCCGCCTCCGTGCTGACCGCGCGCCCCGCCCTGCCGCAGCGCCTGGCGAGCTGACCCCAACCGTTCCGGCGCGATGCCGCCGGACCCCGATCAACGCCAACCCGCGAACGAACCGATGACACGACAGACCCTTCCCGCTTCCACCGAACCCGACAACCCGATGGAGCGCCTCGCCGAGATCTGCATCGAGGCGCACGGCCTGATCGAGGAGGCCGGCACGCCGGAGATGAAGGCGACCCTCGAGGCTCTCCTCGTCCGGGTCGGCTTCGGCCTCGCCGAGCGCCTCGACCCGCAGCACCGCACGGCCTGACCGGCCGGTCGTGCGCGCCGTCGCCGGCCGACTTGTCCACCGCTCATCCAACGACCCGCCGGGATGGGAAACCGATCGGTAAGGGACGCCGCGCCACGGTGTCCCGCGACCAGCATTCGGGATCCGAAAGCCGATGATGACCAAGGACCAGCTCGCGACCGAGCTGAAGCGCATCGCGACGACGCAGATCAGCGACATCACGCGCGCGGTGAAGGAGGGCCAGAAGTCCATCGCCCTCAACGAGGTGCGGGACATGGCCCATCGCCTCGAGCGCCTGGCCGACGCCTTCCACCCGCGGCTCGCCGCGCCCGTGGACGCCGTCGACCCCGGCGCCCAGGCCGCTTGACGCCGTCGCACGGGCCCGCCGGCCCACCCAACCAGGAACGGGGCGTTCGATCATGATCCACGCGTTCTTCAACATCCGCCTCGACGACGCCTACCTGCCGGAGCGCACCGGGCAGCTCGTCCGGGACGCCGGCGAGGCGCGCGCGGTGGCGCGCACCATCATCCGCCGCCTCGTCGTCCAGCACGGCGGCGAGCCGCGCCTGCTGAACGCGGTGATGGCGGTCACCGACGCGGACGGCGCGTCCATCCTCGACCTGTCGTTCTTCGAGGCGCTCTACGTGCCCGTGGCGGCGCCCGAGCGGGCGGGGCCACGGGCACGTAGAG
>NZ_VRUV01000366.1:0-4660 GCF_008039455.1 Methylobacterium sp. WL116 | reverse complement strand
GGCCAAGGAGGCGCGCCCGACGCCGCCGCGCCCGGCCTCGAAGCCGGACGACGCCGCCCGCGAGGAGCGGGTGCGGATGACCAAGCTGCGCCAGACCATCGCTCGCCGCCTCAAGGACGCGCAGGACACCGCCGCGATGCTCACCACGTTCAACGACGTGGACATGGGCGCGGTGATGGCGCTGCGCGCGCAGTACAAGGACGTCTTCGAGAAGAAGCACGGCACGAAGCTCGGCTTCATGGGCTTCTTCACCAAGGCGGTGATCGGGGCGCTCAAGGACGTGCCGGCGGTCAACGCCGAGATCGACGGGCAGGACCTCGTCTACAAGAACTACTACCACATCGGCATCGCCGTCGGGACCGACAAGGGTCTCGTCGTGCCGGTGGTGCGCAACGCCGACGACCTCTCGATCGCCGGCATCGAGAAGACGATCTCGGGCTTCGGCCGCAAGGCCCGGGACGGCAAGCTCTCGATCGACGAGATGCAGGGCGGCACCTTCACCATCACCAACGGCGGCATCTACGGCTCGCTGATGTCGACCCCGATCCTCAACGCGCCGCAATCGGGCATCCTCGGGATGCACCGCATCGAGGAGCGCCCGGTGGTCCGCAACGGCAAGATCGAGGCGCGGCCGATGATGTATCTCGCCCTCTCCTACGATCACCGCATCGTCGACGGGAAGGAGGCTGTGACCTTCCTGGTGCGGGTGAAGGAGGCGCTGGAGGATCCGGCGCGGCTCGTCCTGGATCTGTAAGGCCGGCGCGATGCTCACCCCCGATGCCGTCGCGGTCGTCACCGGCGGCGGCCGCGGCATCGGCCGTGCGGTATCCCTGCTCGCGGCGCGGCACGGCTATCGCGTCTGCCTGAGCTACGTCTCCGACGCGGCCGCGGCCGCCTCGGTGGTCGCGGCGATCGAAGCCGAGGGCGGCCAGGCCGTCGCGGTGCGCTGCGACGTGGCGGAGGAGGCCGACGTGATCACCCTGTTCGCGGCGGCCGACCGTCTCGGCACCGTCACGGCGCTGGTCAACAATGCCGGGGTGGTCGATCTCTCCGCGCCCGTGTCCGAGATGAGCGCCGCCCGGCTCCACCGGATGATGGCGACCAACGTCGTCGGCAGCTTCCTCTGCGCCCGCGAGGCGGTGCGGCGGATGTCGACGAAGCAGGGCGGCCGGGGCGGGGCCGTCGTCAACGTCTCGTCGATCGCGGCGCGCCTCGGCGGGGCCGGGCAGTTCGTCGACTACGCCGCCTCGAAGGGAGCGATCGACAGCTTCACGATCGGCCTCGCCCGCGAGGTGGCCGATGCCGGCATCCGGGTGAACGCCGTGGCGCCCGGTATCATCGACACCGAGATCCATGCCAGCGGCGGCACGCCCGACAAGGTGGCGGCGATGGGACCGGGCGTGCCGATGAGGCGCGCCGGCACCGCCGACGAAGTCGCCGCCCCGGTGCTCTGGCTGCTCTCCGACGAGGCGGCCTACACCACCGGCGCCATCCTCGACGTCTCGGGCGGTCGGTGATCCCCGGCAACGAATGAATCCGGCGGCGACCCGCCACGGCGGTCGCCGCACGCGCATGCAGGAACGAACAGAACCATGAGCACCTACGATCTCGTCGTCATCGGCACCGGCCCCGGCGGCTATGTCTGCGCCATCCGCGCCGCGCAGCTGGGCCTGCGCACCGCCGTCGTCGAGAAGCGCGCGACCCATGGCGGCACCTGCCTGAACGTCGGCTGCATCCCGTCGAAGGCGCTGCTGCACGCCTCCGAGGCGTTCGAGGAGGCGACCAAGCACTTTCCCGATCTCGGCATCGAGGTCGGCACGCCGAAGCTCGACCTCGCCAAGATGCAGGGGTTCAAGCAGAGCGGCGTCGACGGCAACACCAAGGGCGTCGAGTTCCTGCTGAAGAAGAACAAGGTCGACACCATCCGCGGCACCGGCAGGATCGCCGGCGCCGGCCGCGTCGAGGTCACGTCGGAGGACGGCGGAAACCAGATGCTGGAGACCAAGAACATCGTCATCGCCACCGGCTCGGACGTGACGCGCCTGCCCGGCGTCGAGATCGACGAGAAGACCGTGGTCTCCTCCACCGGCGCGCTCGAGCTCGCGGCGGTGCCGAAGAAGCTCCTGGTGATCGGCGCGGGCGTGATCGGCCTCGAGCTCGGCTCGGTCTGGCGCCGGCTCGGGGCCGAGGTCACCGTGGTCGAGTATCTCGACCGGGTGCTGCCGGGGATGGACGGCGAGGTGGGCAAGCAGTTCCAGCGGATCATGTCCAAGCAGGGCATCGCCTTCAAGCTCTCGACCAAGGTCACCGGCGTGGCGACCGGCGCGGGCGGCGCGACCGTCACCGTCGAGCCGGCGGCGGGCGGCGAATCCGAGACGCTTCAGGCCGACGTGGTGCTCGTGGCGATCGGGCGGGTGCCCTACACCGAGGGGCTCGGCCTCGAGGGCGTCGGCGTCGGGCTCGACAACAAGGGCCGGATCCAGACCGACAGCCACTACGCCACCAACGTCACCGGCATCTACGCGATCGGCGACGTGATCGCCGGGCCGATGCTCGCGCACAAGGCCGAGGACGAGGGCGTCGCGGTGGCCGAGATCCTGGCCGGCCAGTCCGGCCACGTGAACTACGCGGTGATCCCGAACGTGGTCTACACCTATCCGGAGGTCGCCTCGGTGGGGAAGACCGAAGAGGAGCTGAAGAAGGACGGCATCGCCTACAACGCGGGCAAGTTCCCCTTCACCGCCAACGGGCGGGCCAAGGCCAACGGCACCACCGAGGGCTTCGTGAAGGTGCTGGCCGACGCCGCGAGCGACCGGGTGCTCGGCGTCCACATCGTCGGCGCCGATGCCGGCAACCTCATCGCCGAGGTGGCGGTGGCGATGGAGTTCGGGGCGTCGGCCGAGGACATCGCCCGCACCTGCCACGCCCACCCGACCCTGACGGAAGCGGTGAAGGAGGCCGCGCTCGCGGTCGGGAAGCGCGCGATCCACGTCTGAGGACGCGGCCGCGCCCGTCGCTCAGGCCGAGCGGCGGGCCGGGGCGAGGGCGGCGATGCGCAGGAGGGCGGTCGGGGCCGGCGGCGCGGTGATCGCGTTCAACAGGTACGGCCGCCGCAGACCGAGCGCGTGGTGGAGCGTGAGGTCGATGTCGCGGGCGTGGAACGGCATCTTCAGGACGAAGGTGGCGCCGAAGTAGCGGGCGGCCTGGGCGATCGGCTCGGGATCGCCGCTGGTCAGCATCGTGAGGCGCGTCGTCAGGTTTAGGGTCTGAACCTGGCAGGCGAGCTCGAGGCCGTCGGTCCCGTTGAGCTTCACGTCGACGAAGGCGAGCGGGTAGGCGTCGGTCTTCAGGAGCTTCAGGGCGTGCCGGCCGCAATCCGTCTCGTCGATCTCGAGGGCGAAGCCGCTGCGCGCCAGCACCCGCCCGATCGCCGCGCGCGCCGCGTCCGACGAGGAGGCGAGCAGGATGCGCGTCGGCTGCCGGCGCCGGGTGTCGGCGTGCAGCAGGCTCTCGATGTGGGCGGTGTCGAGGGGCACCTTCAGCACCTCGTAGGCGCCGAGCGAGACCGCGAGTTCCTGCCACTGCGCGAAGACGCGGGCGGCGATCAGCACGAGGCAGGGCAGGGTGGCGCCGCGCTTGCGCGCCACCGCCACCGCTTCCGGGCCGCTCACCCCTTCGAGCTGGAGGCCGACGAAGGCCAGGGCCGGCTTGTGCGCGAGGGCGAGATCGATCAGCGCCTCGCCCGAGGCCGTTTGCACGATCACGGCCCTGGGATCGAAGTGCGACACCACCGCGGCGAGTTCGGCCCGGCGTCCCGCGTCGCGATCGGCGATGAGGACGGTGCCGGCTTGCGGGGGCCGGACCGCGCTTCCGATATCGGCGTGTTCGCCCGCCATGGTTCCTGTCCAGTCCGATCCTATGACAAGAGAAATAGCGCTCAAATCTCTCGGCAAGCTTAATGGCTGGCCGAACCGGCTATTTGCTCTGTCTAGTGTGTCAACGTGTCATCTCAATGCACGTCGCGTGTCACGCCCCCGTCGGCACGGCACGGCCGGCGCGCGGATGGGTGGCGTCGAAGGCGCTCATCAGGCGGGCCGCGTCGACCTTGGTGTAGAGCTGCGTCGTCGAGAGCGAGGCGTGGCCGAGCAGCTCCTGGATCGCGCGCAGCTCGCCCTGCCGCGCCAGGAGATGCGTCGCGAAGGAGTGCCGCAGGGCGTGCGGCGTGGCGCTGTCGGGCAGCCCGAGAGCGCCGCGGGCGCGGGCGACGACGTACTGGATGATCCGCGGCGAGAGCGGGCCGCCGCGGGCGCCGACGAAGAGCGGCCCCTCCGGCGGCAGCGGGTGCGGGCAGGCGGCGAGGTAGGCGGCGACCGCCTCGGCCACCACCGGCAGCACCGGGACCATCCGCTGCTTCGCGCCCTTGCCCAGCACCGTCACCGCGTCGATGCCGGGCACCGGGGCATCGCGCCGCGCCAGCCCCAGCGCCTCCGAGATGCGCAGGCCCGCGCCGTACAGCAGCGCGAGCACCGCCGCGTCGCGCAGCAGGATCCAAGGGTCGCGGTCCTCGTCGGCGCGCAGCGACACGTCGGTGAGGGCGCGGGCGGCCGCCACCGGCAGCGGACGCGGCAGGCGCCGCTCCATTTTGGGCGAGCGCACGGCG
>NZ_VRUV01000365.1:0-4665 GCF_008039455.1 Methylobacterium sp. WL116 | reverse complement strand
GCATCAAGCGGCTCAGAATTTCCAGATGGCCGATCATGTTTCCCGCCGCACACGCCGAATGTCCTTGGGAAGATCCTGTGCCGGGATCACACGGTCAAGCATGCGACGGCCACGGTTTCAGATAAGCGCGGCAGCTATTCGGAAAGCACCCGCCAAAGCTGACAACCGAAAATCTAACCCGGCGCGGACTTGGGTCATACTCTGCCAGCATGTCGTGAAGCGGACCTTCCCAAGGTCCGCGATGGGTCGCAATCGGGCACTGCGACGATGTCCTCTTCCCTGCATCGCTGCTCCAGGGCGGATCAGCTGAATTCCACCCTTAGCCACCCTTCACTGTCGAGCGGACTGCCAAAAACTGCGGCGAGGGCGTCAGGCTCGATCCGTTCGCTGCGCTCGACATCCTGACGCACGGTGCGGGGAGCGCCCGGTGGCCTGCGCCGTGGCGTCGGCAAAAGCGGAGTAGCAAACTTCGCCACTCCTAAGTGTGCTGGTTTTTTCCGTGCGCCGTCTCTAGGCGCATTCGGTGCGGTGCAATGCTTAACGCCGGCCTTGAACTTTAATAGATTGTTAAGCACCGCCTGTGTGTAACCCGGTAAAACTTCTAACGATGTATGAAAAGGGCTATCTTCGATGATCGATGTAGGAGATCGTTAAGCATCAGAGACGGGGACGAGCGATGCGCGAAGCAGTTGAAGACACTGGCTTTATCCTCAAGCTCGCTCTCGTGGTCTTCATAGGCCAGGGCCTGATGATGCTGGTCCACTGACGGCTCATAACTTCGCCACCTTCGGGGCGCTGCCATAACGGCAGAACCGGCGCCGCTTCATTGCAGGCACCGCATGCACCGGAGCCCTACCCATGCTGAAGATCGTCGGCGCCATCCTCACTGTCGCAGCTGTCGTCGCGATCGGAGGTCTGGTGCAGCTGTCGGCGCGGGCCGTCAGAGCCGTTCGTGGCCTTGTTGGGCGCACCCCGGCGGTCGCACAGATCACGGCCCCATGACAGAGCGGGCGCCCTGTAGGGGGAACCTCCATCGATGAGATGCCTTCGCCTGATAAAGCATTGGCGAGGACCCCAGGAGCGACGACGAAGCGACGTAAACAGAAGCAGCCGGCACCCAACCGCCAGGCTATCCGCTCGATCCTGCGAAGGCGCCTGTGCCTCCGGCCGAGAGCGCCGGACCGACTTCCTCCGGCCTTCCCGATCCGCAACCGGACCATGCTCCTGAGAGCGGTGGCTACGACGGGAAGCCGCCGTCGACCGGCTCTGGAAACGCCAAGGGAGGCTATGGAGCTAGTTGAGGCCCCCCAACCCGCCGCTGGATCGCGGCGGGCTTCTGTAGACCGTTTAGGCGGCCATACGACCGGGACGGCCCAGGCCGATGTTCTTCGCGAGGGCGGAGCGGGCCTCGGAGTAAGCGGCAGCCGTCGTCGGATAATCGTCCGGCAGGCCGAACTTCGCCCGGTAGCTGTGCGGGTCGAGCCCATGCTTTGTGAGGTGGCGCTTGAGGGTCTTGTACGCCTTCCCGTCGATGAAGCTGACCAGACCCTCATGGCGGATCGACTTGCGGATCTGCGCTGCGGTCGGCTGCTCGACCTCTTCGGCCGGGGCGTTAGCACCATCGGCGGCTGTCCCGTTCGCGATGCCGATAAGAGCCGCATGAACGGTGCGGATTAGATCGGGAAGCTCAGTCGCTGGTACGCGGTTGTTCGAAACGTAAGCAGCTACCAGTTCGGCTGCCATCGTGAGCATATCGGGGTTCAACCCCAGGTTTTCTTCCGTCACTTCAATTATCCTGTGTGTACGTTACCGGCGTGAGATTTACCGATCTCTCATCCAGATCAAGGCATGACTCGCACAAAATCGCGCGAGCCTGCTGTGATCTGTACGCATGGTCGAGGGACATGGTTTCGCGGAAAAGTGGGCCGGTGCGTCCCCATGGGCGGCCCCGGCTACTCGTGGATAACGACAGCGCCTATTTCCACGACAGGCTATCGAGGCCCACGGTGCCTCGAACGACTCCGAAGCTTAGCGCCAAGCCGGCTTGGAGGCTCAACACCAAGCGGTCCTCGTATTGAGCGCCGTCGGCTGTGGCAGGAACAGTCAACAGGTCTTCTACAGCAGCTTGCAGCGGGGATAGAAGCCTTGGACGCTCGAGCGGTCCGGGGTTTCTATCCCCCGCTAAACCTCATGTTGAAGCACAGCAACAAACTTTTTCATCCGCGTTTTTTCATCCAGTAGTGTGTTTTTCTCTGGATATGCCTTGACGATCAACCTTGTTCGGCAGAGCAATAGATCCACTTAATGAAAGGGATCGCCGTGGCCGAACAAGCTGAAGCCCAACCGAACAACTTCATCGAACTCGCTGCCGACCTCGTCGCGGCTTATGTCTCAAACAACAATGTGCCGGTGTCGGAGCTACCCAAGGTTATCGCCAGCGTGCACACGGCCTTGGCGGGTCTTGCCAACGGGGCGCCCGCCGAGCCCGCGGGCCCCGAGAAGCCGACGCCGGCACAGATCCGCAAGTCGGTCACGCCCGACGCGCTGATCTCCTTCCTCGACGGCAAGCCCTACAAAACGCTGAAGCGCCACCTGACCGTGGCCGGCCTGACGTTGGAGGAGTACCGCGCACGCTACGGCTTGCCTTCGGACTACCCGTCGACGGCTGCAAGCTACTCCGCTCAGCGGTCCGAGCTTGCTCGATCCCTCGGCCTCGGTCAGCAACGGAAAAAGGCGGCTCCCAAGGCTGCCGCAGCCGACGAAACAGTCTCCGAGGCGCCCAAGACCCGCGGTAGGAAGCCCAAGGCCGCTCAGGCTCCTGAGGCGGCTCCGAAGGCCCGCGGGCGGAAGAAGGTCGAGAAGGTCGCGGAGACGACTTGAAGCCGCTCAGCGCCCCGTTACGGCACACTACGGCATCCGGTGCGGTGACACCTCCCTAACGCTGCCTCGCGATCCCGCACCCGGACCAAGTTGCGTATCGGCCTACCGCTGATGAGATAGTCGACCTCCCCCGCCAGCCCGTGATCAGATCGGGCGGCGGGGCCGAGCCGGTCAACGGTTGGTCAGGCAGCGCTACTCCGCTGCTGTCGAGATAAGCCTCGTCCGCCGCGGATGCCTTCCCCCTGCATTTAAGCGGGCCAGGGTCCGCCGCGTGGCGGAGATGGCGTCGGCGAGATCCTCTGAAAGCTCACCTCGGTGTGCCAACGCTTCAAAGCGACGGATAGCGGCCATGTCGGACGCGTTGACCCTGCCGGGCTGAGCCTGGATCGTTCGCATCAGCGTACGCGCCAGCTCTTGGGTCAGCTCAAGCGCTCTACCAAAATCGGTCGTATTGTCGTTCATAGCTGACCTGTGATCATCAACGCTCTTTTCTTTCATATATATTTCTGTAATCTGAGATAGCGGAATAGATTAATTAAGACTTTGGCAAAATTATTTCACGAAGCGCTGTCATTAACCTTTACGCCAACATGAATCTGTACGAATGCCCTAAATTTCACGGATGGTGAGGGCACATATGCTAACCCTTGCTGGAAGATGTTGAATATCTGGGCAGAAATAAGTATTGTTTCGCCTATCATTCCGCGTCATGAGGCCGTTAGTTCGAGAGCGGGCGTACCTTTGCCGCTCAGGATTGATGCCATGCAGACCCTGGGATTGTCCGACTCGCACGAGCGCGGACCGGTGACTGATCGTCGTGCCGTAGCTCTCGACAATGCGCTATGGTTTCGCGCTTTGGCCTGGCGCGCGCTCCGCGATGGCGCCCCCAAGGCTGAACTGCGCGCGGCCAATGCCCGAGCGGCGGCCCGCATTGTGCTGCGTCACGCAAGGCGGGAGGCTTTGGTTCGTCGGCTCGTGCTCGACGCCGGGGCGGTCGAGGCATAGGCGTCTGACCTGTGCTTCAGTGCTGCCACCCGAACTTCTCACCGGATCGAGCGCCAGAGCCACTCAGGAAGTTTGAAGCTTTTTGCCTGTCTGATCATCGCCAGATACACCACGCGGCGTGAACGCAACCACGTTCCCGCCGGACTGCCTCGCGGAATCCACGCTCGAAGCTGCGGGCATCTGAGCAGCCTTTTTCCGCCGTTCGATCGATTGGCCGATCGCGCTTTTTACCGACGACGCGTATCCCCGCCGAGACAGCCATTTGAGGTGAGCGACACCGTTCATCATTCACAGCCTGATCTGTTCGTTAGCGGCGTGAGTAACGCACCAACGTCAGGAACAGACCAGAACCTTATTGTCTGAGCGTCCCAATCTTTGGTCTCTACGTCTCATTTTTAAGAACATTCGTGAACGGCTTCGATATCACGCGCCGCCCGGATGCGTCGTAGACCTCAACCGTCCAAGTCGACCAATCGCGCCGAGGGCTGCCAAGCATCAGGTCCAGCGCCACCCGCTCAGCACGCACCCACATCATCTCCCCGTTGCCAGCCAGTAACGGCTCTCCGCTAGGGCGTGTCATCGCTTGAGCCAATCGAGGGCGGCTGCGAGGGAGAGGACGCCCATGAAGCTGACGGCAGTCTTCTCGTAGCGGCTGGCGATGGCGCGCCACTCTTTGAGCCTGGCCCAGAGGCGCTCGACCTGGTTACGGTTGTTGTAGATCCAATCAGGGCAGGCCACGGGCGCTTCGTGGCGCTGAGGCGGGATCGCAGGCCGAGCGCC
>NZ_VRUV01000364.1:0-4674 GCF_008039455.1 Methylobacterium sp. WL116 | reverse complement strand
CGCGCCGGTCGCGATCATCGCGGGCACCGACCACAACCTCGCGACGCCCGCCGCGCAGGCCGAGCTGGCCACGATCCTGCGGGACCTCGTCGCCACCGTCGTCGCGAGTCGCCCCTGACGTCCCGCCGGCCGCGGGGGGGCGGCGAGACAACGCAGGCGAGGGGCTTCACAGGGCGGGGCCCACCGCCTACCTTCGGGGTCCCAGCAACGAACGAAAGGAGGTGATCCAGTGTCTCATTGTCATCAGCCGCTGTCTTCGGCTTACCGGACCTGGACCGTCGCCTCCGGCGCCTCCTTCTAAGGGCGCTCGAGCCGCACACTCGGGACAGTTTCGGCCGGACCGCGGTTCGGCAATGGAAGGGCCGCCCTCACGGGCGGCCCTTCGGCTTTTCGGGGGGCACGGCGATCGCGTCGCCGTGCCGATGCGAAGCCGGTTCAGCGCTTCTGGAACAGCGGCTGCGCCAGCGCCTCGGTGCGGGCGCGCCATAGGTCGCGCTCCTCGCGCATCGCGTCGAGCTCGTCGCGGATTTGATCGCGCTCCGCCCGGAAGTGATCGCGCTCGGCGCGGATTTCCTGGAGGGCGTTCATCTCGATCTGCACGTGGTTGCGCAGCTCGCGGATCTCCTGGGCGAGCAGGGTCTGCAGCTCGCCGTGGCGGTCGGCCTCGAGCCGAAGCTTGGCCTTCAGCATCAGGTTCTCGGCCATCAGCTCCGAGACGTCCTCGGCGTCCGAGTTCGAGCGCGGGGCCTCGGCCGGCTGCTGCACGATCCGGGGCGACCAGGCCTGCTCGGCGGCGCGGGCCTCGGGACGCGGCGCCGGGCGCGCCTCGACTTGGCGCGCCTCGACTTGGGGCTGTGCCGGGGCCTGGGCGGCGGGCGCCTGGGCCTTCATGGCGGCGAGCCAGTCGCGCAGCGGGCCCGGGGCCGGGCGTCCACCGGACTCGTAGGGTGGCAGGTTGCGGGCGGGGTCCGACATCGGCATGTCCTCAACGATCGAGGCCATTCAGCGCCGAACATGCTTAACGATCGGTAAAGGTTAACGCCGTCTCGCCGTCCGACGACGGGAATGTGGGCCGGATCCCGCCCTGCCCCTCAGCCCGCGCCCTTCTCGATCTCCTGGTCGCTCTCCTGGTCGACGTTCTGCTCGCGCTCGTCGAAGGTGTAGCCTTCGAGCCAGTCCGCGCTGTCCTGCGAGCCGGCCGGGTAGGGGTCGGCCGAGTGCGGCGCGCCCTGCTTCTTGGCCGCCCTGCCCTCTTCCACGATCTTGGCCGATACGTATGCCATGCGGGTCTCCTCCTTGGCGCCTTGGTCTTCCGAAGGTGGGAGGACCGTGCGAAAAGGCGAGCCCGGCCGTCGGCGGGGACGACGGACCGCTGCGGATCCGTCGCGAAATTGACTTTTCGCGTGAGCTTACGTATCGCTCGGCGCATCCGACGTTCTTCGTCGACTCCGAAGCCGACCGGTCCACCGAGACCGGAGGTCAACGCCCGACAGCGCGTCCGCGCCCTCGGGCGTGCTCGGCGTTGGCGGCAGCGTCCTCACGAAGGCCGTCCTTGACCCACGCCATGACCCCATCCGCCGCCCTGCGCATCGAGGATGCCGTGAACGAGGTCTGCCCCTGGTCGGGCAAGCCGATCGCGGCCGATTCGCTGACGCTGTACAACGGCGCCGTGGTCGGCTTCTGCAATCCGGGCTGCCGGGACAAGTTCGCCCGCGCGGTCGGCGCCTTCGAGGATGCGTTCCAGGCGCGTCGCGCCGCCGCGTCGGGGCTGGACCAGTAGCGCCATGTTCGAGGGCCTTTCCGACCGCCTGTCCGGCATCCTCTCCGGCCTCACCCGCCGGGGTGCGCTGACTGAGGCCGACGTCACCGCCGCGATGCGCGAGGTCCGCCGCGCCCTGCTCGAGGCCGATGTGGCGCTCGAGGTGGTCCGCGGCTTCACCGACGCGGTGCGCGAGAAGGCCGTCGGCGCCGTCGTGCTGAAGTCGGTGACGCCCGGCCAGATGGTCGTGAAGATCGTCAACGACGAGCTCGTGGCGATGCTCGGCACCGACGCCGCGGTGATCGACCTGAACGCGCCCGCCCCCGTGCCGATCCTGATGGTCGGACTGCAGGGCTCGGGCAAGACCACCACGACGGCCAAGATCGCCCGCCGCCTGTCGGACCGCGAGAAGCGCAAGGTGCTGCTCGCCTCGCTCGACACCCGCCGTCCGGCGGCGATGGAGCAGCTCGCCGTCCTCGCCGGCCAGGTCGGCGTCGCCTGCCTGCCGATCGTCGCCGGCCAGTCGGCGGTGCAGATCGCCAAGCGTGCGATGGATGCCGCCCGGCTCGGCGGCTTCGACGTGGTGATGCTCGACACCGCCGGCCGCACCACGGTCGACGAGGCCCTGATGCAGGAAGCCGCCGAGGTGAAGGCGGCGACGAAACCCCACGAGGTCCTGCTCGTCGCCGACGCGCTCACCGGCCAGGACGCGGTCAACACCGCCCGCGCCTTCGACCAGCGCCTCGGCGTCACCGGCATCGTGCTCACCCGCATGGACGGCGATTCGCGCGGCGGTGCGGCGCTCTCGATGCGCGCCGTCACCGGCAAGCCGATCAAGCTCGTCGGCACCGGCGAGAAGGTCGACGCGCTGGAGGAGTTCCACCCCTCCCGCGTCGCCAACCGCATCCTCGGCATGGGCGACATCGTCTCGCTCGTCGAGAAGGCGGCCGAGACCATCGACCACGAGCAGGCGCTCCGCACCGCGGAGAAGATGCGCAAGGGCAAGTTCGACCTCGACGACCTGTCGATGCAGCTCGCCCAGATGGAGAAGATGGGCGGCATCGGCGGCCTGATGGGCATGCTGCCCGGCATGGGCGCGATGAAGAAGCAGGTCGAGGGCGCCAACCTCGACGAGAAGATGTTCAAGCGCCAGCGCGCGATCATCTCCTCGATGACGGCGCAGGAGCGCAAGAACCCCGATCTCCTCAAGAACTCCCGCAAGAAGCGCATCGCGGCCGGCTCGGGCACCAAGGTCGAGGAGCTGAACAAGCTCCTGAAGATGCACCGGACCATGGCCGACATGATGAAGGCGATGGGCTCGGGCAAGCGCGGCATCGGCCAAGCGCTGGGCTCGATGTTCGGCCTCGGCGGCGGGATGCCGGGCGGCATGGGCGGGATGCCCGGGCTTCCCCCGGGGATGCCCGAGCCGACGCCGGAGCAGATCGAGGCGATGCAGAAGCAGTTCGGCGGCAAGCTGCCGCCGATGCCCCCCGGCCTCGGGGGCGGCGGCAAGATGCCGGGCCTTCCGGGTCTCGGCGCGCCGAAGATGCCGGGCCTCGGCGGCTTCCCGTTCGGGAAGAAGAAGTAGGGCGAATGGGGAGTAGCGAATAGCGAACGGGGCTTTCGGCCATCTGTTCGCTACTCACTACCCACGATTCGCCGATCGATCGAAGCAAATCAGGAGCTGAAGACATGTCCCTCAAGATCCGCCTGACCCGTGGCGGCGCCAAGAAGCGCCCGTACTACCGCATCGTCGTCGCCGACGCCCGCGCGCCCCGCGACGGCCGCTTCATCGAGAAGGTCGGCGCCTACGACCCGATGAAGGCCAAGGACGACCCGGCCCGCATCGTGCTCGAGGCCGAGAAGATCACGGCGTGGCTCGCCAAGGGCGCGCAGCCGACCGACCGCGTCTTGCGCTTCCTCGACGCCGCCGGCCTCGCCAAGCGCCCCACCCGCAACAACCCGCAGAAGGCCGAGCCGGGCGAGAAGGCCAAGGAGCGCGCCGCCAAGCGCGCCGAGAAGGCCGCCAAGCCCGCCGAGGACGCGGCCGCTTAAGGAGCGCCAGCATGCGTCGTCCCGCAGGCCCATCCCGCGGCGACGGCGCGCGCCGCGGGCAAGCCGGTGATCGCGTTCTCGACCGATGCGAGCGTCGCCGGCCCCGGCACCTACCTGCTGAGCTTCCTCCCGCAGGCCGAGGTCGACCGGATCGTCGACGAGTCGGTCGCGGGCGGGCGCCGCTCCTTCGCCGCGCTGATCCCCGAGAACGCCTACGGCAACGCCGTCGAGGCGCAGTTCCGCGAAGCGGTGGCGCGCAAGGGCGCCCGTCTCGTCGGCATCGAGCGCTACGCCCCCGGCGCGCCGGAGCCGGCGATCGCGCGCCTCGGCGGCCTGATCACCGGACCGGGCGCGCAGGCCGACACCCTGTTCCTGCCCGAGACCGCCGATGGGCTGCCGAATGTGGCGGCCGCGCTCACCAAGGCCGGCTTCGCGCCGTCCCGCGTCCGGCCGATCGGCACCGCGGTCTGGAACGAGCCGCGGCTCTTCGCGCTGCCGGCCCTGCAGGGCGGCCGCTTCGCCGCACCGGACACCGGCGGATTCGGCAACTTCGCCGGGCGTTACCAGGCGCGGTTCGGCACGAGCCCGCCGCGGGTCGCCTCGCTGGCCTACGACGCGGTCTCGCTCAGTGCGGCGCTCGCGCGGCAATACGGGACCCAGCGCTTCGCCGACGCGACCCTGACCAAGAGCGCCGGGTTCGCCGGCGTCGACGGCACCTTCCGCTTCCGCGCCGACGGCCTGAGCGACCGGGCGCTCGCCGTCCACGAGATCCGCAACAACGCGTCGAGCGTGGTCAGCCCGGCGCCCCGCGCCCTGGCCAAACCCGGCACCTGAGCCTCCGCCGCGCGTCAGCCGTGGCC
>NZ_VRUV01000363.1:0-4688 GCF_008039455.1 Methylobacterium sp. WL116 | reverse complement strand
GGCCGGGCCGGGGCGAGATCGCCGTCGGCGCGCCGAGCGCCTCGGACTGGATCCGGCCGGTGCGGATCGGCGGCGCCGACGGCATGTCCGGCAGGCTGCCCGTCGCCGCCGGCTCGCTCGCCATGTTCGACGCGAACGGGTTGGTGAAGGGGCTGTCGAGACGCGATGCGTCCGACGAGCAGGCGGCAGCACCGCTGCCGATAACTCCGATGAGAGCGAAGCGCGACAGCGTCTTCATCCTCCGACCAGTCCCGCGAACCCGCATCGACGCACCCGTTTGCCTGACGCAACTTGATGAGCCCATGAAAGCCGGATTCAGGTTAAACAACCGTTCCCGTTCACCACGTTCACGGCCGCGCGAGCACCATTTCGCTCTCGGGATCGCTGCTTAGGAATGCTTACCGCAGGCGGAGCGGCGAGCGCGATTGGTTAAAGCGCGGCGGCTCGTCCGGGCACCAGCGGCGCGAGGCGCAGGCGCGGTCCCGGCTCGACGACGAGGCCCTGCCCGCCATGCGTGGCCGCCATCAGCCCGCCCTCCGATCCGGCGACGAGGCGGCCGCCGGGCTTCAGCGCCGCGGCCCAGGATGCGGGCTGCTCCGCGACCGCACCGTGGACCAGGATGCGGTCGTAGCCGCCCCCCGCGGTGTCGGCGAGGCCGTCGCCCTGGAGCACGCGGGCGCGCCCTGCGAGGTTCGCGCTCGCCTGCCCGGCCAGCGTCGCGTAGCGCTCCAGGCTCGTCACCGCGCCGGCGCCGAGTTGCAGCAGCAGCGCCGTGACGTAGCCGGACCCGGTCCCGATCTCGAGGATCCGCATTCCGGGCTCGACCTTCAGCAGCGTCAGCATCGTCGCCACCGTGCTCGGTGCGGTCATCGCCGCGCCGCAGGGCAGCGGCAGGGAAAGGTCGCGCCGGGCGAGGTGGCGATACGCGGCGGGGGCGAACGCGGCGCGCGGCACCTGCTCCATCGCCCGCAGCACCGCCGTGTCGCGGGTGCCGCGCCCGCGCAGGGCCAGCACGAAGGCGGCGTTCTCGATCGCCCCGCCGAGGCCGGCATGGCCGCTCAAGCTCGCGCCGACCTGGTCGTCGATCGCGTCCACGTCGCTTCCGGTCATGGCGGCAGGTCGCCGATCCAGGCGAGGATGAGCGCGGCCAGCGCGTCCGGCGCCTCGAGCGGCAGCATGTGGCCGGCATCCGCGACCACCGCCATCGTCGCGCCGGGGATGCCGTCGCGCAGCTCCTCCGATTCCGCGATGCTGCGCAGGCGGTCCCGGCCCGCCGCGATCACCAGCGTCGGGCAGCCGAGCGCACCGAGCCGATCCGCATCGCCGACCCGCTCGAGCCGGGATTGGCGCAGGAAGGCCTCGCGCCCGAGGCGCTGCCCCATCGCCCGGATGCGCTCGATCAGGGCCGCGTCCCCGGCCCGGTCCGGATGCACCGAGGCGGCCGCCGCCGCCCGGCTCAGGCCGCCGAAGTGGCCGGTCTCGACGCCCTCGATGGCGAGGCGCTTGGCGACCGCCTGCTTGCGCGAGTCGGATCGCGACGAGGTCGCGATCAGCACAAGCCCCCGCACCCGCTCCGGCGCGAGCCGCGCCGCCTCGCGGGCGACGTAGCCGCCCATCGAGAACCCAACGAGCACGAAGCGCGCCGGCGCCTCGGCGAGCAGCCGCTGCGCCATCGCCGGGATCGTGTCGTCGTGGGCGAGGCTCGCATGGTGGATCGGGCCTGCGGGCGCCAGCGCCTCGGCCATGTCGTCCCACAGGCTGGCATCGGCCATGTATCCGGGGATCAGGACGAGGCTCATCGGGCGAGTCTCCGGTTCGGGATGCGGTCGCCCCCGAGAGGCTGTCCGCTTTCGGCCCCGTCGTTGCGAAGCGCCGCAGGCGAGCCCGGAATTCAGAACCGCCGCGGCTGCGGGATCCGCCTACTCCGCGAAGGCCTGGGCGAAGCGCGTCAGCGTCGGCTCGTCGGTGAGGTCGAGGCGCAGCGGCGTCACCGAGATGCGCTTCTCGGCGATCGCCTTCAGGTCGGAGCCGTTGCCCGGCTCGAACCGGGCCTTGGCGAAGGCGAGCCAGAAATATGGGTTGCCGCGCCCGTCGGTGCGCGCGTCGATGGCGAGCAGCGCCTGGTTGCGCTGCCCCTGCGCCGCCACGGCGATGCCGGCGACCTCCTCCGGCTCGCAATCGGGGAAGTTGACGTTGATCACGATGCCCGGCTCGATGCCGGTCTCGAGGATCTTCTTCACCACGATCGGCCCGTGATGGGCGGCGCATTGCCATTTCAGGTTGCCGCGGCCGCCGATCCCGTAGGCCTGCGACATCGCGATCGAGCGCACGTTGAGGATCGTGCCCTCCATCGCGGCGGCGATGGTGCCGGAATAGGTCACGTCCTCGGCGACGTTCTGGCCGCGGTTGACGCCCGACAGCACGAGATCCGGGCCGTGGTCGGCCAGGATGTGGCGCACGCCGAGGATGACGCAATCGGAGGGCGTGCCCTTCACCGCGAAGCGCTTCTCCGCGATGTGGCGCAGGCGCAGGGGGTCGTTCAGCGACAGCGAGTGCGAGACGCCGGATTGGTCTGTCTCGGGCGCCACCACCCAGACGTCGTCGGAGAGCGTCCGGGCGATGCCCTCCAGCGTCTCCAGGCCCGGCGCGTGGATGCCGTCGTCGTTGGTGACGAGAATGCGCATTACGGGCGTGGTCCTTCGATCCGGTTGAGGCCGCCCATGTAGGGCGCGAGCACGGACGGGATCGTGACGCTGCCGTCCGGGTTCTGGTAGTTCTCCATCACCGCGATCAGCGCACGGCCGACCGCGACGCCCGAGCCGTTCAGGGTATGCACGAAGGCGGGCTTGCCGTCCTTACGGTACCGGGCATTCATCCGTCGCGCCTGAAAATCGCCGCAGACCGAGCAGGACGAGATCTCGCGGAAGGTCTTCTGGCCCGGCATCCAGACCTCGATGTCGTAGGTCTTCTGGCTGGCGAAGCCCATGTCGCCGGTGCACAGGGTCATCGTGCGGAACGGCAGGTCGAGCTTCTTCAAGACCGTCTCGGCGCAGGCCAGCATGCGCTCGTGCTCGTCCGCCGACTTCTCCGGCGCGGTGATCGAGACCAGCTCGACCTTGTTGAACTGGTGCTGCCGCAGCATCCCGCGGGTGTCGCGCCCGGCCGCCCCGGCCTCCGCACGGAAGCAGGGGGTCAGGGCCGTGAAGCGGAGCGGCAACTCGTCTTCCGCTAGGATGGATTCGCGGACGAGGTTGGTGAGCGGGACTTCGGCTGTGGGGATGAGCCAGCGCGAACTCTGGTCAAGCCAATCTTGAACTCCGCCCGAAATGAAGTCGGTTGCTTCGCGTTGATGGCCCGCGACGGCAATGATCGAACCAACGCTGCGACGAATGTCTTCAATGGTCGAACCGTCATTAACGGCGAACTGGTCATCGCGAAACTTCGGCAGCTGCGCCGTGCCGAACATCGCCTCGTCGCGCACCAGGATCGGCGGCGCGACCTCGAGATAGCCGTGCTCCTGCGTGTGAAGATCGAGCATGAACTGCCCGAGCGCCCGCTCCAGCCGGGCGATCTGGCCCTTGAGCACGACGAAGCGCGAGCCGGAGATCTTGGTCGCGGTCTCGAAATCCATCAGGCCCAAGGCCTCGCCGAGCTCGAAATGCTGGCGGCCCTCGGTGAGCGTTTCACGCGCGGACGCGAAGCGCCGGTATTCGACGTTGCCGTGCTCGTCGGCGCCCTCGGGCACGTCGGCCTTGGGCCGGTTCGGGATCGCGGCGAGCCGGTCGTCGAGGGCCTTGGCGGCCTCGGACTGCGCCGTCTCCAGAGCGGGCGCGGCCTCCTTGAGGCCGGCGACCTCGTCCATCAGCGCGGCGGCGCGGGCCTCGTCCTTCGCCTTCTTGGCGGCGCCGATTTCCTTGGCCCGCGCGTTGCGGCGCTCCTGGTTCTCCTGCGCCGCCGAGACGGCCGCCTTGCGGGCGTCGTCCAGCGCGATCAGCTCGGCCGAGAGCGGGCTGAGGCCGCGACGGGAAAGGTCGCGGTCGAAGGCTTCCGGGTTGTCCCGGATGGCGCGGATGTCGTGCATGGGCTGGCTCGGGTCGTGCGGACGGGCACGCTTTGCAGCATCGGTCCGCGCGCGACAAGGCTGCGGCGGGCGATGGCGGGCACGCGCGTCCGCCGTGGACACCGCCCGGCCCGCTTCCGGTCAGGGCATCGAGATGATGCGTCTCGTGACGCCCTCCGCCGAAATCTTTCCCGTCAGCCCGGGGCGCAGAAGGCGAGCCTCGAATCGAGAACCGCAGGTCGGAATTCGGCTTGGCACCCTCGGCGGCTCTGGATCCCGGACCCTGTCGGCGGGAGCCGGCGCTTCGCAACCCCGGCGGTCAGGCCGCCAGACGCCGGCGCTCCGGGGCGTCCTGGGCATCCGACGCGGCTTCGGTCTCCGCGGCGAGGCGCACCCGCTCCTGCTCCTCGCGAAAACTCGCCAGGATCGCTTCGGGCAGCGCGTCGAGGATGGCGCCGACCGGGTCGGTGCGCGGCTCCCGCTCGGCGACGATGTCGGCCTCGGGCGACGCCACGTCCGTGAAGCGCCGGTCGCCGATGCGGTCGCGAGGGTCGAGCGCGATGCGGTCCAAAGCCGTCGGCTCGGGAATGTCGTCGGCCGCGAGCCGGAGCGTGGCCGCCTCCTGCGC
>NZ_VRUV01000362.1:0-4741 GCF_008039455.1 Methylobacterium sp. WL116 | reverse complement strand
GCGCCGCGGCGGCCGCCGGCTCGACCGAGGAAGCCCGCCTGCCACAGAAGGTAGCCGAGGCCGACCGCCAGGGTGCAGACGATGACCCGGAGGTCGAACTCGCTCCGCGGTGCCGGTGCCGGACGGTCGCGGCCCTGCAGCATCCAGCGCTTGGCTTGAACGAACGTCTGGCCCGCATCGCCGACCTCGCCCTCGGACAGCAACGCCCGCGCTGCCGGGATCAACTCGTGCTTGTGGCGGTGAAGGTACTGGTCGACGAGGAAGGTCGCGTCCTCGAAGGCATCCAGCCACCCCTCGGAGCCCGTCCGACGCTGTCGCGCCAGGTCCGCGAGCTGGCTCATGAACGCCCGGTGCTGCTCGTCCAGCGCATCAACCAGCGTCCGCGTCTGCGCGCGCCGGCCGAGGGGGGCGTAGAGGCTGACGGAGACCGCCTCGGCATGTGCTTCGAGGCGATCGATGAGCTCGCCGAGAAGGCGCTCGCGGCTCCGCACGGCACCCGGCCCCTGCGATGCCTTCGGCGCATCGTGGATGAGTTGCTCGATGTTCGCGTGGTCGCGCCCGATGAGCTGCCAGACATCCATGATGGTACTCCTTACCGTTGTACCTGCTAACCGCCCCGCCCACCGGCCGTTCCTCCATCCGCCCGTGCTCGGGGCGCAGCGTGCGCAACGAATCGCCGGGGCGGGCCGCGTGAATGAACCGCCGGTGCACTGCCGCATTGGGGGAGGCAGGAGCACCCCATGCCGATCGACGACACGCACGAGCCTCAGACCGTCAACCTCTCGACGCCGGACGCGGCCGCCTACTGGGCGCGCAAGCTCCAGGTGCCGGTGGAGACGCTCGGGGCGGCTGTGGAGGCCGTCGGCCACGACGCCGAGAAGGTCGCGGCGCATCTCGGCCTTCCCTGGCCGTACGAGGCCAGCGGCATCGTCTGACGCGACGCTTCGCCGGCCCATCGGGCCGGTGGGCGATCGAGCACCGTTCCGACCGTGCCTGTCGGGACACGCCGCGCGACGACGTGGGCCGGGCGGCGCAACCCGGACGCATCCCGCAACGTTCTGGCACCGGACCCGGGTCAACCGGGTGCCTCAGGAGAAGACGATGTTGGTACGTTTTGGAGTCGGCTTTGCGCTCGCGACGTTTGCGGCGACCGCAGCGATCGCCGCTCCGGTGTCGCAGGAAGACAAGGCCGCGATGCAGCTGCTCTGCGCCGGCGACTTCGCGACCTTCTGCACCGGCCTGCCGCTCGAGGACGGCCCCGAGACGCGCGCTTGCTTCAACAGGAACATGTCGAAGCTCTCGCCCGGGTGCCGCAACGCGATCGAGGCCTACAAGAAGAAGGGTTGAGGCCCGCCCCACCGGCGCCCCGAGCCGCGTCGCGCGGCCGGTTCCCGCCCGGCGGTAGGCATGGAGCTCCGCGAGGCGGAATCCGGCTCTCGTCGCTCGGCCTTCCGGCGGCAAGCGTGCGCCGATCCGGACCGCACCCCGAGGCCGCGCTCACCCCAGGGTGATCGCGCCGTCGCTCTGGTCGATCGTTGCGACGCGCGGGCCGCGAATGTCCAGATCCCGCTGTTCCCAGGCCGATAGGGCGGCGTTGACGGCTTCGACGATCGCGCCCGGGGAGCCGCCCATCTGCGGGCGGATCGCCTCGACCAGCCGGGTGACGATCGTCTGCTCCTCCAAAGGGTGAGCCGGCATGGTCGCCTGGCGGCAGTACGCCGCATAGACGTTCTCCGCGATGGCGCGGGCCGCGCGGTCGGGATCGGGCGTCTCGCTCATTCCAGAAAAGCCTTTCGCGTCGGGGTGCTCGGAAGACGCTGTTTCGCGCGTCGCCCGCTTCGTTGGGTGCAGCTTCGGCAGGCCCGCGGTCAGGGGGACGGCTCCTGCAAGGGCTTGCCCTTGTCGACCACGTAGACCGACAGGACCTTGATCGTCCTGTCGCCGACCACCGTGTAGCCCGCGTGCGGCACGCCGCGCGGGTTGATCCCGCGCTCGCCGGCCGGCCGTTGCTTCGGTTCCTTGCCGGACATCTGCACCGTGCCGCCCTCGATCACGTAGAACGACTCCTCGCCGTGGTGGACGTGGCGGGGCGAGGTCGCACCCGGCGGAAACTCCACCAGCTGCATGATGATCTCGCGCGTGTCGTCGCCGGAGACCGGCGCGCGGCCGAGCTCGGTCCGCATGATCTCGTGCACCACCGTCTCCTGCGCCATCGCCGAGCCCCCGAAACCGACTCCACCGGCCGTGCAGGCCAGCGCGAGCCCGCCGCTTGCGTACCATCGCGTCATCGCCTCGCTCCGTTCCTACGGTGCCACCGCATCCCCATCGAAGCCGTGGGCGTCGAAGATCCGGCGCACGAGGCCCGACCGCTTCGCCTCCGCAAGCCACGCCGTCACCGAGGCGAGCGCCGCCGGCCGGCCCTTCGGCACCGCGACGGCGACCTGCGTCCGCTGGAAGCCGCCGGTGACGATCCGCGAGCCGGGGACCTGCGCCACGATCGGCTGCAGCGTGTCTCGCGACAGGGCGAAGGCGTCGGCCGCTCCGGTTCGCATCCGATCGATCGCCTCGGCCACGGAAGAGACGGCCACCGGCCGGGTCCGCGTCAGCGTGCGGCCCGAGGCGCGGATCGTCGTGGTCCCGTCGATCGCCACCACCTTGAGATCCGGCCGGTCGACCTGCGCGACGTCGACGATGCCCGACGCGCCGGTCACTAGGTAGGTGCTCTCGAGGTCGTAGTAGCCCGGCCCGAAATCGAGCACCTGCCGACGCGCCGCATCGACGGGCATGAAGCTCACGTCGATCGTCTCGGCCTGGAGGGCCGCTGCCGCAGCGCCCGAGTTCGGGAAGAGGGTCACGGCCAGCGGCAGGCCCACCTGTCGCGCAAGGTCTGCGCCGAGATCCGCGGTGACGCCCTCGGGCGTCCCGTCCGGCGAGCGGGCGACGAAGACGAGGCCGGCGGACGGCGCCTCGACGAGGCCGACCCGGAGCGTGCCGGTCGGCGCCAGCCCGGCCTTCGCGGCGGTCTCCTGCACAAGCCCGGGAAGCGTCATGGCGGCGAGGATGGCGAGCGCGGCCGGCAATCCCTGGGCGAGCGGCATGGGTGGCGTTCCCGGAGTGGTTTCTTGCCGTCCGCTGTACACCGTCGTCGAAGCGGGTCCCATGCGGGCGGAGCGGGAACCGCCGACGAACGTTGCGCCATGACACGCGGTCGGAGCGAGCCTATGGAAGTCAGCGATCTGAAGAACCCGCCCTTCGTGGTGCTCACCTACCGAGACGGGCACGTCGTCGTCGAGGAGGATGCCGCCACCGAGGTGGCCGCCCGCCTGCGCTTCGCATCGGCGGTCGACCTGTGCGAGACGCGGGACGATGCGCATGCCCACCGGGTCGAGCTGCGATCGGGCGAGGCCGTGATCGACACTTGGCCGAAGGCGGAGCGTCCCTAGGGCGACCGGCGCTCGCCGACGCAGGAAACCCGGATCGCGCGAGCGTCCCGGGGTTCCTGCGTCGTGCGCCGATCGAGAGGGCCGGTCGCTCAGCGGTGGTGACGCCGGTGATGGCGCCGCATCATCCGCATCCCGCCCATGCGGGGGCGCATCATCCCGCCGGTGCGCGCGCCGGCGTGCATTCCGCCCATGCGACCGTTGCCGGTCGCCGCCGCGTTGCGATCGAGGCCATCGCCCGGTGACGCCATGCCGGCGGTGTTGGCGCCGAGCAAGAGGCCGAGCGCCACCGTTGCGCCGAGGATGAGCTTGTTCATTCTGTAGAGCCTTACACGGCGCTGCGCCGTGACGTCAGAACAGGGATCGGCAGTCCTGGTTCCAGAGATAGGATCGTCGCACGTCGGGATCGCTCGGTTTCTGCAATATTACATCCGATACCCACGCGTTTCGTTCGAACGGCACTTGACGAGATAGGCGAGCCCGCAGAGCCATAGCTTTTCCGGAAAAGGAGTGCCGCCTTGGAAGATCAGCTCGAATATCAGCCCAATACCCCCGTCGGTCTCACGGCCGACATCGTCGCGGCCTATGTCTCGGGCAATCATGTCCAGGTGGCTGAGCTGCCGACGCTGATCGCCAACGTGCACGCGATGCTGTCCGAACTTCGCAACGGCAAGCCGGCCGAGCCCGCGGGCCCGGAGAAGCCGACGGCGGCTCAGATCCGCAAGTCGGTCACGCCCGACGCGCTGGTCTCCTTCCTCGACGGCAAGCCCTACAAGACGCTGAAGCGCCATCTGAACGGGAACGGCCTGTCGTTCGAGGAGTACAGGACCCGCTACGGCCTGCCGGCGGACTACCCGTCGACCTCGGCGAACTACTCCGCCACGCGCTCGGCGTTGGCGCGCTCGCTCGGCCTCGGTCAGCAGCGGCGGAAGCAGCCCGCGGCCGCCGCAGCGGTCGAGGCGACCGCCGAGGCTCCGAAGGCGCGCGGACGCAAGCCCAAAGCCGCCGAGTCACCCAAGGCCGTAGAGGCGTCCCAGGCCGAAGGAGCGCCGCCGTCGGCTCCGAAGACGCGTGGCCGCAAAGGCAACGCCAAAACGGTCGCCGAGCCGGCCTGACGCCGTTCGACGCCCCGTCCCGTGGGTGGATCGGGACGGGGCCGGATCGCCCGGCGAGAGCGTGCTACTCCGCCTTTGCGGCCACGCGTCTTCGGAGCCGACGGCGGCGCTCCTTCGGCCTGGGACGCCTCTACGGCCTTGGGTGACTCGGCGGCTTTGGGCTTGCGTCCGCGCGCCTTCGGAGCC
>NZ_VRUV01000361.1:0-4760 GCF_008039455.1 Methylobacterium sp. WL116 | reverse complement strand
GCGGCATCCGCCGAGCCGGCCCGCGTCGGGGCCGCCTGAGCCCCGGACCCTCGCACGAACGTGATTCCCGTCCGTCGCGGGCGCGCAGAAGGACGGCGGCGGCGCCTGCAGCTTTAAGTAATCCGATAGGTCGGTTTGAGACACTTCCCGGCAGGAACTAGCCCGCTGGACTGCTGGGAAGCGACCGATGAGTGCCTTCGACGTCCGTGATCTTCTGAAGGTCGCCGGACACGGCGAGACCGCGGCGGCCCGCTTCGCCGAGCCCGCGCCGCAGGCGGCGCCGCTGGCCGAGACGGTCTCCGTCCTCCCGGCCCAGGCGATCTCGCCGGTGGTGATCGCAGGGCTGGTGCGGGCGGCGGAGTTCGTCCTGATCGGCTGCCTCGGCGCGGGTCTGCACCTGACGCTGCTGCGCGGCGTGGTTCCGTTCGGGCTGACCTATGCCGGGGCGGTCGTCGCGGTGGCCGCCCTGGCGATCGCCGCCTTCCAGGCCGCCGGCACCTACCGGATCGGCGCGTTCCGCACCTTCTTCAAGACCGCGATCAAGATCTCGGCCGGCTGGATGCTCGCCTTCCTCCTGGTGGCGACCGGCCTCGTGCTGGCCAAGGTCGCCGACCATTACTCCCGCCTGTGGCTGGCCGCCTACTTCGCCGGCGGCCTCGGCCTGCTGCTGACCGGCCGGTTCGTCCTGTCGCGCGTGATCGTGGCGCAGACCCGGAATGGCCGTTTCGACCGGCGCACCGCGATCGTCGGCGGCGGCAAGGCCGCCGAGGAGCTCATCGCCGCCCTCGAGACGCAGAGCGAGGGCGGCATCCGCATCGTCGGCGTGTTCGACGACCGCAACGACGACCGCTCCACCGACGTGGTCGCCGGATACCCGAAGCTCGGCACCGTCAGCGACCTCGTCGCCTACGCCCGCGCCACGCGCCTCGACCTGATCGTGTTCACGATCCCGATCTCGGCCGAGGGGCGCATCCTGCAGATGCTCTCGAAGCTCTGGGTCCTGCCGATCGACATCCGCCTCTCGGCGCACGCGACGAAGCTGCGCCTGCGCCCGCGCAGCTACTCCTATCTCGGCTCGGTGCCGGTGCTCGACGTGTTCGATCGCCCGATCGCCGACTGGGACGTGGTGATGAAGACGGTGTTCGACCGCGCGGTCGGCCTGCTGATGCTGGCCGCGCTCGCCCCGGTGATGATCGGCGTCGCGCTCGCGGTGAAGCTGACCTCGCGCGGCCCGGTGTTCTTCCGGCAGAAGCGCCACGGCTTCAACAACGAGCTGATCGACGTGTTCAAGTTCCGCTCGATGTACGTCGACGCCTGCGACGCCACGGCGGCGAGGATGGTGACCAAGGGCGATGCGCGCGTGACCCCGGTCGGCCGGTTCATCCGCAAGACCTCGCTCGACGAGCTGCCGCAGCTCTTCAACGTGATCAAGGGCGACCTCTCCCTCGTGGGCCCTCGTCCGCACGCGCTGCAGGCGAAGGCCGCCAACACGCTCTACGACCAGGTCGTCGACGGCTACTTTGCCCGCCACAAGGTCAAGCCCGGCATCACCGGCTGGGCCCAGGTCAACGGCTGGCGCGGCGAGACCGACACCAGCGAGAAGCTCCAGCGCCGGGTCGAGCACGACCTGTACTACATCGAGAACTGGTCGGTGCTGTTCGATCTCCAGATCCTGCTGACCACGCCGTTCGCCCTCTTCAGGACCGAGAACGCGTACTGACCGGGCCGGGGCAGGCGGGACCCGGAAAACGAAGACAGGGCGGCTCGCGAGAGCCGCCCTGTCCGTTCGTTGCGGACGCGGCGAAGCGGCTACGGCAGCGCGCCGGCCTTCTCCTTGGCCTTCATGATGGTGTCGCGGCAGGCATCGGCCTTGCCGGCCTTGTCCTCGCCGCGCGCCTTCTCGACGAGGTCGCGAGCCTCCTTCACGCCGCCGGCGGTGGAGGTCGTCGACGGGTCGCTGGGCTTGCCCCCGGGCGGCGCGGACAGCGCCTTGTCGGAATTCGACGAGGTCGTGCCGCCCACCGGCTCCTTGCCGGTCACCTTTTCCGCGCCGGCGCTGTCGAGGCGCCGCTCCAGCGTCGCGATCTCCTCGGAGCAGGAGCTCGCGAAGGCGGGCGCCGCGGAGACGAGGAGGAGGGCGGCCGAGACCGCGTGGACCAATCGCATGAGAACTCCCTGAAGCTTTTCGCGCGGGCACGTGGCCCGCGTCGTTTCGGTTGCAGGGGGCAAGCGACGAAGCGCGACCGTGTTCCGGTGGCGTGAGGCCGCAGGCCCGCACGCGCCCCGCCGAACGCGAAGGGGGCGCGGACCTCCCGGTCCACGCCCCCTCCTCCCGGGCCCGCGGGGCAATCGATCCGCGCGGTCAGTACTTGCGGATGATCGGCTCCGCCATCGGGACCGGATCGGGGCCGAAGGCGTAGCGGATGCCGCCGTAGATCGAGAGCGGCTGCGCCAGCGTCGTCGTGCGCGGATCGTTGATGGTGAGGTTGCCGGCGACGGGCCCGCGCTCGGCGAAGGTGCCGAAGTTGGCGTAGCGGTTGTTGGTCAGGTTGGTGATCAAGCCGAAAACCTGAAGGTTCGGCGTGACTTGGTAGGTGGTGTTGAGGCCGAGCACGAGGTAGGCCGGCAGCTTGGGGTTCAGGTTCGACTCGTCGCCGCGATAGTAGGCGGAGGAGAAGGCCTGGAGGTTCATGCCGAAGCGCCAGCCCGGCAGGACGAGGTAGTCGAAGCCGACCTTGAACTGGTGGTTGGGGATCAGCGGCACCTGGTTGCCGCGGGTCACGGCGATGGCGCCGTCGTCGGCCAGGGGGTTGTTGGGCGAGGACAGGGTTCCGTTGAACTGGAAGGTGGCGTCGATCAGGGCGTAGTTGGCGTAGACCGAGAGGTCGCCGCGGGTGTAGTCGGCCGCGACCTCGATGCCCTGCCGCTGGGTCGCCGGCACGTTGACGAAGTAGCCGCGCGCCGCGTTGCCGGGGGTCGCGAGCTGGATGATGTCGTTGGCGAGATCGGTGCGGAAGGCGCCGACCTTGTAGGTCACGAGGCCGCCCTCGTAGACGTTCGGGATCTGGCCGCGGATGCCGACCTCGTAGGTCTGTGCGGTGACCTGCTTGAGCGGCGGGTCGGCGACGAGCGAGTTCGGCAGCAGGCAGGGCCGGTCCGGGTTGGAGCAGGCGGTCTCGAGCGGCGTCGGCGCGCGGTTCGATTCCGAGTAGCCGCCGTAGAGCGACAGGCCCGGGGTGAAGCGGTAGGTCAGGCCCGCCACCGGGTTGATCTTGTTGTAGTAGTAGGTCCCGTTCACGTCCGGCGAGAAGCCGGTCTGGTCGGTCGTCGTGAGGCGGGCGAAGTTCAGGCGCGCCCCGGCGGTGAGCGACAGCGCGTCGGTCACGTCGAACGTGTCCGTCGCATAGAGGCCCATGTAGAGGTTCGAGCCGATGACGTTCGAGGGCGCGATGCCGAGCGCGGCCGCGGTCCGTAGCTGCGTCGTGCCGAGGCCGGGGATGGTGCCGTAGTACGGGTTGTTCGGATCGGTGGTCACCCGCAGATCCGGGTTGATGACGCCCAGCGTGCTCGACGACTTGAAGCTGAAGTCGGCGACGTCGATGCTGCCGCCGACGACGAAGCTGTTGCCGAAGCCGAAGATCTTGTCGCGGTTGGCCGCCTGGAGCGAGCCGCCGTAGCTCGTCGCCTCGGTCCTGGTCACGTCCAGCGTGCCGTAGGGCACGTTCGGGGTGAAGGGGATGCGCCGGTTGTTGGCGCCGAGGATGGTGAACTGGTTGCGGAAGGCGAGATTGGACTGTCCCGGCGCCTGGGCGAAGCCGTCATCCTCGAAGCAGAGGAAGCCGCGGTTGCTCGACTGGCGGCTGCAGTTCTCGAAGTTGCCGTCGTTGCCGTCGACGTAGGTGTTGCTGAAGCGGCGGAAATAGGCGTTTCCGGCGAGATCCCAGGTCGGCGAGATGTCGACGCGGCCGGTCACCTGCATGGTGCCCATCTCGGTCGTGGTGGTCTGCGGGAAGGTGAAGATCGCCCGCGGGTCGACATGGGTGAAGTCCACCGGGGTCGCGGCGGCCGCGCCGAAGAAGGTCCGCGCGAAGTTGCCGATCAGGTGGAACTCGGAATCGAGGGTGCGGTAGCCGAGGTCGGTGTAGATGCGCCCGATCGTCGACGGGCTCTCGTAGCGCCATCCGCGGTCGTTGAGGCCGTCGCCGTTGAAGTAGAAGCTCCACGGCCCGATCACCTTGCCGTACTCGAGCGAGCCGGCGATGCGGCCGTCCGAGCCGCCGAGCGCGGTGACCTCCGTGCCCTGCCAGGTGAAGCCGTTCTTCATCTGGATGTTGACCGCGCCGCCGATGGCGTTGAGGCCGAACACCGGGTTGCCGGTGACGATGTCGATGCGCTGGATCGCCGTCGGCGGGATCAGGTCGAACTGGACGGTGTCGCCGAAGGCCTCGTTGATGCGCACGCCGTTCTGGTAGACGGCCAGGCCCTGCGGCACGCCCTGCACCGGCGAGGCGGTGAAGCCGCGGTAGTTCACGTCGGTGCGGTTGGAGTTGCCCTGCGAATCCGAAAGGTTGAGGCCGGGCGTGCGCCGCGCCAGCGTGGCCACCGCGTTGAAGGTACCGCGATCGATGTCGAGGTCGGCCGCCGTGACGGTCTCGACCGTGCTCGGGATCTTGTAGAGCGGCTGCTCGCCGCCGCGCCGTTCAGCTCGTCCTCGATCAGCCGGGTCGTGCCGGTGTAGAGGCTCTCCACCGAGGCGCCGG
>NZ_VRUV01000360.1:0-4769 GCF_008039455.1 Methylobacterium sp. WL116 | reverse complement strand
GCGATCGCCCGCCCCTGCGGGGCCTGCGCTGGCACATGCCTTGCGCGAGGATCTGTCCTCGGCAGCCGGACCGATCCGGCGGCCTGCTGGAGCGTTCGCCGATGTCGAACACGGCCCACCCGGATGTCCTGCCCGAGAGCGGTCCGGTGCCGCTCGGGCCCGCCACCGCGCCGGTCGCCCGGGTCGGCGCCCTCGCGCTCGGGCTCCTCGGCCTCCAGCACGTGCTGGTGATGTATGCCGGCGCCGTCGCGGTGCCGCTGATCGTCGGGCGCGCCCTGAAGCTGGCGCCGGAGCAGGTGGCGATGCTGGTGAGCGCCGACCTGTTCGCCGGCGGCCTCGCCACCCTGGTGCAGAGCTGGGGCCTGCCCGGCATCGGCATCCGCATGCCGGTGATGATGGGCGTGACCTTCGCCGCCGTCACGCCGATGATCGCCATGGGCGCGAGCCCGGAGATCGGGCTCACCGGCATCTACGGCGCGGTGATCGCTGCCGGGCTGGTCGCGTTCCTGGTGGCGCCGCTCGTCGGGCGGCTGCTGCCGCTATTCCCGCCGGTGGTCACCGGCACGATCATTCTCGTCATCGGCATCTCGCTGATGCGCGTCGGCGTGAACTGGGCGGCCGGCGGGGTCGGCAACCCGAGCTACGGCGCGCCGGTCTTCCTCGGGATCGCCGCCTTCGTGCTCTGCGTGATCCTGGCGATCACCCGCTACGGCACCGGCTTCGTCGCCTCCGCCTCGGTGCTGATCGGGATCGTCGTCGGCACGCTGGTGGCCGGCTTCTTCGGGCTGGTCGACCTTTCGCACGTTGCTACCGCCGGGTGGTTCGACGTGGTGCGCCCCTTCGCCTTCGGGCTGCCGACCTTCGATCCGGTCTCGGTGGTGACGCTGTGCATCGTGATGATCGTGGTGATGATCGAGTCGACCGGCATGTTCCTGGCGCTCGCCGAGATCTGCGCCGACCCGGTCGACGAGAGGCGCCTGACCAAGGGCCTGCGCGGCGACGGGCTCGGCACGATCATCGGCGGCGTGTTCAACACGTTTCCCTACACCTCGTTCTCGCAGAACATCGGCCTCGTCGGCGTCACCGGCGTGCGCACCCGCTACGTCGCCGTGGTCGGCGGCGTGATCATGCTCGGGCTCGGGTTGATCCCGAAGCTCGCCGCCCTGGTCGAGGCGGTGCCGCAATGCGTGCTCGGCGGCGCCGGCCTCGTGATGTTCGGCATGGTCGGCGCCACCGGAGCGCGCATCCTCGGCGCGGTCGACTTCGCCCGCAACCGCAACAACCTGTTCATCGTCGCGGTCTCGGTCGGCTTCGGGATGATCCCGCTCGTCGCGCCGAACTTCTTCAAGCAGATGCCGCACGCGCTGCATCCGCTGCTCGAATCCGGCATCCTGCTCTGCGCGATCGCCGCGGTGGTCCTCAACCTGTTCTTCAACGGCCTCGGCAGCACGGCCGACGCCCGCGACGCGGCCCTGCGCCAAGCCGCGGCCTCCGAGCACTGACGCCCGTCGCCGGATCGCGCCCGTCCGCGCGATCCGGCGAAGACGCTCCGACGAACCTCCAGCCGAACCGGAGACCTCCATGCCGCTCATCGCCTCGACCTACGGCAAGGGCCGCGTCCGGGTCATGCGGTTGACCCGCGAGGGCGACCACCACACCCCGCGCGAGCTCACCCTCACCGTGCTGATGAAGGGCGCCTTCGACGCCGCCTGGACCGCGGGCGACAACCGCGCCTGCGTCGCCACCGACAGCGTCAAGAACATCGTCAACGTCACCGCGGCCAAGAACCTGTCCCTCGACAAGGAAGCCTTCGTCGAGGCGGTCGCGGCGGTGTTCCTCGACACCTATCCCCAGATCGAGGAGGTCACGATCGAGGGGCTGGAGACGCGCTGGCTCCGCTACGCCGTCGCGGGCGAGCCGCACGGCCACACCTTCACGCTGGACGCCAACGGCACCGGCTTCGTCCGGCTCGTCGCGAGCCGGGGCGCGCGCGTGCTGCAATCGGGCCTGCGCAACTTCACCTTCATGAAGACCACGCAATCGGGCTGGTCCGACTTCGTCGACGACGGCTACCGCACCCTGCCCGACACCACCGACCGCATCGCCGCCACCGCCATGGACGCGACCTGGACTTGGACGCGGCCGCCGGCCGATTACGCCGCCGCCAACGCCGACATCCTCACCCACCTGCTCACCGTGTTCGGCACCACCTACAGCCTTGGCGTGCAGGACAGCATGTACCGGATGGGCGAGACGGTGCTGGCCGCGATTCCCGAGGTCGGCGAGATCGGGTTCGCCATGCCGAACAAGCACTACATCCCGATCAACCTGGCGCCGTTCGGGCTTGCGAACGCCAACACCGTGTTCCTGCCGACCGACGAGCCGCACGGGCAGATCGTGGCGACCATCGGCCGGGGCTAGCCCGGCACCCGCAGCGACGAGCCGGGTGCCGAACCGCACGCTCCGCGAAAGAAGCGTGCCAGATGCCGAATAACAGGGCAGCGGCGACCGATTTCTCTGTTAAGTATTTGATTCAATGCGTCTTTTAATCTTAGAGTTCGGCCGAGCCGGCCCGTTCGATCCGCCCGCGGCGGGTATTCCCTGGAAATCAGGCTAAAACTTCAGCATTCACGGCCCTTTCCAAAGGCAGGTCTGGTGAAAATCTAGATCCGAGAGCGTCGGCGACCACGGGGTCGCCGACCGATCGAACCTCGGATGCCTCCCATGACCGCACGTCTGATCCTCGCCGCCTCCCTCGGGCTCGCCCTGTCCACCACCGCCTTCGCCCAGAGCTACAACGCGCCCGCCGGCATCCCGCCCGCGCTCGCGCCCGGCGGCCTCGAAGGCCGCGCCGCCATCCCGAACGCCCTCGACGCCGCGGGCCGCACCCCGCGTGGCGACGCGCGGAGCGTCTACGGGGTCGACGACGGCCTCGTCACCGGTTCCCTGCGCGACGGCCGCGACGCGCGGGCCTATCGCAGCCGCTGAGGTCGGTCCGAACGCCGCCACGAGCTTTGCCGAAAAGATTCGCAGTGGCAGGACCGATTTTAGGCGCCTGATCCAAGTCGATCAGGCGTCGCGCTGAGCCGCGACGACGCCGACGATGCCGAAAATCTCGGCTTCGCCGGTGTTGCGGCCAAGCCTAGACTTCGCCCCGCATTCGGGACGGAGCAGACGGCCTTGGCAGATCATTCGCTTTCGCGCAGGCACCTCCTCGGGGGCGCCGCCGCGCTCGCGCTGACGCCCCTCTCGCGGGCGCGCGCCGCCGGCACGCTCACCGCCGGCTTCATCTATGTCGGGCCGAAGGACGATTACGGCTACAACCAGGCCCACGCCCTCGCCGCCAAGGCTTTGAAGGGCATGCCCGGCCTGGAGGTCACGGAGGAGGAGCGCGTCCCCGAGACCAACGCGGTCGAGAAGACCATGGAGAGCATGATCAACCTCGACGGGGCGACGCTGCTGCTCCCGACCTCGTTCGGCCACTACAGCCCCTACATGGTCGCCGAGGCCAAGAAGAACCCCAAGATCCAGTTCCGGCACTGCGGCGGCCTGTGGACCGACAAGGACCCGAAGAACGCCGGCTCCTATTTCGGCTACATCGCGCAGGGGCAGTACCTCAACGGCATCGCCGCCGGGCACGCCACCAAGTCGAAGAAGCTCGGCTTCGTCGCCGCCAAGCCGATCCCGCAGGTCCTCAACAACATCAACGCCTTCCTGCTCGGCGCGCAGAGCGTCGACCCGTCGATCACCTGCCAGGTGATCTTCACCGGCGAATGGTCGCTCGCGGTCAAGGAGGCCGAGGCCACGAACGCGCTGATCGACGGTGGCGCCGACGTCGTCACCTGCCACGTCGACAGCCCGAAGGTGACTGTGGAGACCGCCGCCCGCCGGGGCGCCTTCGTCTGCGGCTACCACGTCGACCAGTCGCCGCTGGCGCCGCAGAAGTACCTCACCGGGGCGGAGTGGAACTGGCTGCCGATCTACAAGGGCTTCGTCGAGGCGATGCAGGCCGGCAAGGTGCCGGAGAACTTCGTCCGCGGCGGCCTCGCCGACGGCTACGTCAAGATGAGCCCCTACGGCCCGGGCGTCAGCGACGCGGCGCGCAAGAACGCGGACGCGGTCAAGGCCGAGATGATGAAGGGCGGCTACCAGATCATCAAGGGACCGCTCAAGGACAATGCGGGCAAGGAGATCCTCGCCGCCGGAAAGGGCTACCCCGAGAAGGCGGCCGAGCTGGAAAGCACGAACTACCTGGTCGCGGGCGTGAAGGGCTCGGTCTGAGGCACGGTTCGACGCTCTCCCTCCCCCGCAGAGGGGGAGGGAAGGGACGGCGAAGGCTTGCACCGGCCCGGTTGCGGGGCTGGCACGCTTCCTGCCGCACGCGTCGCAGGATGGTGGAACCGGTTCGGAGGTGCGGGATGGTCGCGGACGCCGCTGTGGCACCGGTCGAGACGGCGGATCCGCCGGCGCGCGGCCTTCAGGCCCGGGCCTGGCTGGCGCGGCGCTCGGAGGCGTTCCTGATCCCGGTCGGCGCGGCGCTCGCGGGCTTCGTCCTGTTCGGGCTGTTCCTGGCGGCTTTGGGCAAGTTGCCGCTCCAGTTCGTCGACATCGTCTACCGCGGCGGCTTCGGCTCGTCCTTCGCGCTCGGCAACAGCCTGCAGCGCGCCGCGCCCCTGCTGTTCGCCGCGCTCTGCGTCGCGTTGCCCGCCCGCCTCGGCCTCGTGGTGATCGGCGGGGAGGGGGCGATCGTGCTGGGCGGCCTCAGCGCC
>NZ_VRUV01000035.1:0-18811 GCF_008039455.1 Methylobacterium sp. WL116 | reverse complement strand
AGCGGTTCAGGGTGCTGTGATCGACCTCCAGGCCGCGCTCCAGGAACAGCTCCTCAATGTCGCGGTAGCTCAGCGGATAGCGCAAGTACCAGGAGACCGCCTGCACGATGAGCGTCGCCTCGTAGTGCCGGCCCCTGAAGTCGGTCTTGGCCCGCTGCTTCAATTTCGCGGCGATGGCAGACAGGATCATGGGCCGGCTCCAAGGCGGAGGCGGCAAGCTGGTCAGAGATGGCTAACGATCCGTGAACGAAGGTACCATCTGGCAGCAGGTCAGCGTGCCGGGCTGGTACGGCATGGGCGAGCGCAGGATCGAGATCGCCACGGCCACCGCCGTCTGGCATCATTCCGGTCTAACAGCAGTGCCGATCCGCTGGGTTCTGATCCGCGATCCCGAGAAGCGCTTCGACCCCCAATCGCTGCTCTGCACTGACCCCGCACGAGACCCGACCCAGATCGTCACGTGCCTCATCCTGAGCTAGTCGAAGGATTGTCCGGCGCTGGCAGGCTGAGGTCACCTTCCAGGAAGCGCGTGCCCATCTCGGCGTCGAGACCCAGCGGCAATGGTCCGACAAGGCTATCGCTCGTACGACCCCCTGCCTGCTCGCCCTGTTCTCCATCGTCACCCTGCTCGCCACGCGGCTCTCCGCACGTGAGAGGCGGCAGGTCGCGGCGACGGCGTGGTACCCCAAACCGCAGCCGACCTTCTCCGATGCTCTCGCAGCCGTCCGTCGAACCAACTGGTGCCAGCAGGGTTTGTCGACGTCACCCCGCAGGCGCAACCGAAAGAAACCTCGGTTCCGCCTGCCACCAGCCTGGGCCTACGCCCTGTGCCAGGCGGCCTGAATGGCCAAAGTCGAGCTCAGCAGCGGATAGGAGCACGTTTCCTGGCGCAGCATTTCTCGTCAAGTGGCCTACTTCAGTGCTATTGAAGCGGCAATTTCCGTCTGTCCTCTGCCTCCCGAATGATCGAGATAAATCCTGATGTTTGATACCCTGTCCATACTGCGTCAGTGCCAAGCGATGTGGGGAGGTTATGAAATAATCCATGAGCGCCCCAGTGTTAGTGAAGTTCGGGATGTCATTGCATTGCCAACCGCACCTGATGGCGCCTGGGGAATTTTCACCCGCTCGGGCCGCGCTCTGGATGAGGCGATCGATCGTCACGGTCCGAACGCCTCAATCGGCGATAGGAAAACCCAAGTTCCGATCAGTCTTGTTCGAAGTGCTCTCCACACCATTGATGAGCCATGTATCTATGGTGGTTTTGTAAACATACATTTCGGCCACTTCATTGTTAACACTTTGGCCAGGCTTTGGCCTCTAATTGATAAGTCTAATGCAAACTATAAAATAGTATATCACGGCCAGGGAACTCCGAGTGAATGGTTTAGGATATCTTTTATTAAAGACATATTCGGCGCGCTTGGTATCACAGAAGATAGAATCGTGTTTGTTGAACATCCCACCGTCATATTACGCTTGATCGTTCCTCACCCAAGTTTTCAAGAGCAGAGTTTCGCGCATCGTGCGTTCGGCCAACTCTGTCGAATAATTGGCGACAATATCTTGGGAGATCACCCGCGGACGCAGGACGCAATCGAAACCCCAGTCTATATCTCCAAAGTTAACTTGACGGCTGGAGTTGGACGGTTCGCAAATGAAAAGGCATTGACGGATGTCTTAGCCGCATCCGGGATTGAAATCGTTTATCCTGAAACAATGAAACTTCGAGATCAGATTGCTATTTTTAGAGACAGGCAAACGATATTAGGAACGACAGGTTCCGCATTTCATAATTTAGTTTTCGTCGGATCTCGTGCAAATATTATATGTATTTCTCCGAGTGTCTATCCCAATAGTAACTTTATGATGCTTGATGCACTCTCCGGCACGCATGTGACATACCTGCATGCTGCCGGAACAGAGACAGTCGTAGAAGGCGAGGCGGGATTTCTCACGACGTTAAAGTTTGAAAATCCTGAGAATGTAGCCAAGGAAATCATCCAAATGCTGTAAGATACCGCCGCCGCCTTTTTAGCTGGTCAGTAGTTGATCCTCATGCTGTTATCGCCAACCATTTTCATACTCTTGTTAATAAGTGGTGCTTTCTCAAATACAAGAATACTGTCGTAGGCGGTCATAGCCACTGTTTGACGGGTAAAGGCAGACGGGGCGGTAGTACCGTCTCGGATATGATCGGCGTTGAGGTCATCGACGAGACATTTGAAGCGCTCGACAATGGAGCGAGGGTCGCCTTTCCCGCCACCGTAATCTGGCCAGTAAGCGGTGTGCATGTCCTCAATCATATAAACGCCATTGGGTGCTAGTTTTGTATAAAGAAAGTCGAAGCTTTTGTTGACATGTTCCATATGATGACTGCCGTCATCCAGGATCGCATCAAATGTTACGAATTCGTCTAGGAGGGACTGCAGAAAGATTGGGTCAGATTGGTCACCAATCCGTACCGAAACCTGTTCGTCTGCGTACTGTCGGCACACCTCGTTGGTGTCGATTGTAACAATGCGGGCGAGCGGTCCAAGCCATCGCTTCCACATCTGCGACGAACCACCGTTGCCCGCCCCGATCTCTAAAAAAGTCATCGGCTGCCCGACGTAGCGACCAAAATGGCGTTCGTAGGCAAAGAAATAGTGGCCCGTTTTGTGAATTGGACGGCCAGTATTACCGAGGAATATTTCGTACAGCGACATGGTCTTCAACCTCAATTCGCTCATTGATTGGCGCCCCACTCTATCAGGGGTTAGGCGCTCTTAGTATGTCCCCTTAATGCGAAGCTTGTAGGACGGCTGCTATGAGCAAGCCCTTCATCCTTCACCCACTACATAGGACCGTAGTTAACGCCGAAACGCTCACTTGGGCTGCTCACGAGTGGCACTCGAAAGCATAAAGACGCAAAAAGCGCGGCGCCCCGTCATACGAGTTGGAAACGCCGCAGCATCGGGAGATTGCAGGCGTCACAGACTTCTTTGAACTTAGTCAGGCGCTCGGAAGGGACCAGGGCGTGGTTCCAGGCTGCATTGTCGAACAGCACCTCACCGTCATGGATAGCCATGTCAGGCCTGAGCCGGAAATCGATGTAGCCGACGTCGTGGAGGAATGCGCCGATCGCACTCCGCCTTGCCGGCTTGACGACTTCGGCGAAGATAATGGGTCGATGCAGGAGAATGGTCTCGCGCGCGCCCCGGAGGAAGGCGTGTTCGTGGCCTTCAATATCGACCTTGATCACGGCAATCGTGTCCGTGATCGCGAAATCGTCAAGGCGCTTTACGGGAACCTGAATTGTCGAGTGCGTCTTCTGGAAGCTTTGTTCAAGGGACGCACTCGTTTCGATCAGTCCGTGTCTGGGATCGGGGAGATGGAGGTCGGCCGTGCCCGCATGCTCGCTCAGAGCCGCTTCGATGAGCGTCACCCGCCCAGTGAGATCGTTGCTAGCGAGATTGCGCTTAAGGATCTCAATGACGGGCGGCAGGGGTTCGAACGCAATGATCCTTCGATCGCTTGCTACCGTGCCGGTCATGATCGTGTAGACGCCAGTGTTGGCGCCGACGTCGATGAAAAGACCCTCCATGCGCAGGAGCGTCGCCATCATTAGAAAGGGCAGCGGAGCCTCGTAGCTGCCAGACGCGATCTGCCTGGCGACTAAGTCCATATCGTCGGAAGCGTCCATCTGGAACGTATGTCCGGCGAAATTTATTGTTACAAAGCTCATGGTTTCACTCTCGTCGACGGAGGAGATGCGCGTCAAACCCGATGTCGCGATATCGAGGGTCGGGGTAGCGCCTTAAAGTGAGGCATCGGTTCGACAGGGCTCAGAACTTGGCCAGAACTCCGCGTAGAGCCTCATCAGGTCCGCGCCTTGATCCGCCATTGTACGCGGCGATGCTGGGGGCGGGGGCGGACTTTCAAGAAAGCGATCCGAATTCACGTCGATGAGCGTTAGCACTTGCCTCAACGCGTCCAGACTGCTCGGGTCAACGCGGAAGCCATCCACCCCCTCAACAATCTCCTCGCCAATTGCACCGCGGTCGCTGGCCACTACCCAGAGCCCGGCGGCTCGGGCCTCGCGCGTCACGAGCCCGAAGCTCTCCGGCCAGAGCGACGGGGCGAGTAGGACGTCGAGATCCGCGTATAGGTCCCAAACTCGTTCTTGCGCCACTCTGCCGACGATGCGGACGGGCGTCGTGCCCCAGACCTCCTCGCGCAGGTAATCGCCTGCGTAGGCGTGATCGACAACGGTCATCGAGAGGCGTTCGAAGGCGTAGGTGCGCAGCACGGCCTCGATCAGTACCGCGCCCTTGTGCACCGTACGGCCGCCGATTTGCCCCAGGCGTACGCGTCCGGTCGCACTCTGCCGCCGCTCCACCCGCGGCAGTAACGAGACGCCGTTCGGAACCGCGACCGTTCGGAGATGACCCGCGGCGCGATAGAGGTCGGCGAATGCGTTCGAGACGGCTAGGAGCCCGGCCGCGCCTTCCATCACGCGGCCCAGCTCGCGTCGGCGCGCGATCGACGCCATGGGGGAGACCCTGCGGTTCAAGCTGTGCAGCAGGGGGTCGGAGGATGGGGTTCGTACCTGCCCGTCCTCGTCGACTAGGAACTGGAAATCGGAGATCCACCAGGCGTCGTGCAGCGTGATAAGATAGGGCAGGCCTCGTTCGGCGACGGCCTCGACTACCGACGCCGTAAGGTGCTGCACACAGTGAAAATGGACAAGATCCGGTTCGAACCGATCAAGCAGCGCCTCGAACGGCGCCTTCATCTCCGGATCGAACCCGCGCCACTCACCATAATTTACCTGAGGTGCTGCAATGCGGTAGACCGGCACACCGCGATAGTTGTCGATCCGAGTTCGATAGGCTGGTGCTGCCCCCAAATCAGTAGCGACAATAGCGATCTCGAACGCGTCGGCGGCGTGGTCCAGGAAATGATCGACGTTGTCACGCACGACGCGCGTCGCGCCGCCGACGGTCTGAGGTGGAAAGTAAACCGCGACGACGAGGAGGCGCGGTTTGCACCGCGCTTCGGTCCGGGGCGGGGTAACTGGTGCTGTCGCGCGCGCGACTGTAGCGGGTCCGCTTAAATCGCGCCCGTACGACGGGCGGGCCTTCGCGGGGGTCGGCAGGAAGCCAGAGAAGATGTCAGCTGCCCCGTCAAGCTTGTATTCGCGCACTGCTTTAGCCCGCGCCTGACGGCCAACCCTTTCGCGAAGATCCGCGTCCCGGACGAGGGCATCGAGAACACGCGACCAGTCTTGCGGGGTCCGCGCCAGGAACGCGTCCTCGCCATCGACGAGGATCTCTCGATAGGTCCGGGTCGCGGAGACAACGGAGGGGATGCCGCACATCGCGGCCTCGAGCCACTTGATCTCGCTCTTGGCATCCGACATCGGACTGGGCGTCAGGACTGCCAAGTTGATGTCCGCCCCCGACAGAGTCTCCCAGTAGGCTGAGACGTCCGAGGTGAAGCCGAGCTGCAGGATCCGGTCGGCCATGGGTCCGAACCGCTCGTCGAGCAGGAGGTAGCCCGCGATGACAAGGCGCACATGAGGGTGGCGGCCGAGAACCTCAAGAAGGGCCGGCGCGGCGATGTCGGTGAAATCCCGGTTGTGTGCCTTCGTCCCCGATCCGTAGAAGATCGTCACGGCGGAGGTACAAAACGGCATTCGGGCTCGGTCGAGGAACGGAGCATTGCGCTCGTCCAGGCCGTTGCGAAGCACGTGGCAGACGCCGGAGCGCACGAGGGGCCGCATCGCCTGAGCCAGGGCTGGGGTCGATGCGAGGCCAACCTCGCATTGCCGCATGGCGTACCGGAATAGCGGCACGCCGTATTGTAGTCCACGATACTCGGCGCTCGTGATCTGCCCTTCAAAACTCTCGAAGGGATCCGGATAGTACGCCGGGTCGAAGAGGAGGTCGTCGATCTCGTAGATCGTCGGGATGCCGAGGGCACGTGCGTACAGGATCGCGTGCATCACTTCAGGGAAGCCGTAGACGCGATAGAAGATCGCTGCGCAGGCCCGATCCAGGGCCAGCCTGCACGACTCTCCTTCAGAATGCCGGAAGATCTCGACCGTCCAGCCCGCGCGTTCCAGCTGCATGCGCTTCTGCACGACCCGGTAGTGGTCGCATTGCGGGAGCTCGCGGTTGGCCATAATGACAACAACACCCTCGCGGGGTGCCGGGAGCCGGGCCGGGAGAGGATCGATGATCGGAATCACCTGCACGAGGCGATCTAGGCATTCAGTCAAGCAGGCATCAGCCTCGACGCGACGGCCCTCGGCGTACAGATCGGTCGCCCGGCGGCTGGTGGCGGCGAAGACCTCCGCAACGACGCGGTGGCCGGCAGCGCGCCATGCGCCGGAGTGCCTGCAGGACGGCGCTGAGCGCATCACGCGATCTAGGGCCGCCGGGCTCCCATCCGGCCTCGCCGCGAGGAGTTCGGCGGCGTGGACGTGGCTCCAGACGCTGGCGTCGGGCGCTTCGGCGGCGGCGATAAAGTCTTCGGCTGCCTCCTCCCTCCGGTCCAAAGCGAGAAGGGTGTCGCCGCGGCGGTGGCGCACGCGCGGAACATCCGGCCGGATTGCCAAGGCGCGGTTGAAGGCCTTTACCGCTATCGCAGCGTTGCCGCGCAGGAGGTGATGTTCCCCAATCTGCTCGTACAGCCGCGCCGACCCTGGACCCTGCACGACTTCGGCATTGAGGATCGCGAACCCCGTCGTGACGAAATGCTCAAGGGCTGCGAAGCGTCCGGGACCGGGCCGTCCGGTCTCGCTCGTCATTAGCGCGCGATAGAGCGTCTCATCGAAGGCATCCGGGAACGTGTCTTCGCCGATCAACGAGGCTAGCGCCGTGCCTTCGTTGGGAAAAACCCCAAGAAGAATCCCATAATTGAGCCAGTCGCGGTAGAGATCGGCATCGCTCGCCTGTGCCGACGGGTTGGTCGCGTTGCCGCGATAGAAGGCAGGGTCGAACGCCTCTCGGATGGCGATCGGCGCAAGGCGTTCGATACCATGTTGGAGGAACAACCGTATCCCGTCGGCGCGGGATGCGGGCGGCCGGGGGAGCCAGGAAGCGTTTAAAACGGCGAACTCAAAGAGTATGAATCGGTTAAGCCAAGGGCCTGGCCGCACCCCTGCTGCGTCCAGCATGTCCGTCGGGCTGCCACTTGCAGCAGTTTGAGCCGACGCATCGTTCAGGGGGCCCTGGCGCTCGAAGAGTTGTGCGAACTCTCTCTCGTGGGCGCTCAGATCTAACTGATAAGCTCGCTGCTCCTGCCGCCCGTAGCGAAGGTAGTGGGCCTTGAGCTCCCAGGACCGTCTCATGAAAGCGAGGTCACTGTGAAGTACGCGGTAGTGCAGCGGAGAGAAGTCCGCCGGCAGGGGACCGTACGTCGTCTCAAGGTCCGCGATCAGGACATCGGCATTCGGCGGACGGCCTTCTGATTGCCCGAACCGCAGGAAATGCTCGCTTAAGGCGGCCTCGCCGCGTAAATTACCGACATCCTGGCAGTAATAGCTATAGAACTCGGCGTCGAACCCGTTCAAACGCTCAAGCGTCCTCGCACGGTTTAGCTTAAGTGAGCGAAAAAGGTAACGAACGGTAGCTCTTGCACCAGCCAGCATTTTTGCTCATTAAGTTAATATTTAGCGCTGGGGCACGCCTATCGGGTGTGTCTCGATAATTGGGTCGCCCGGCGAGCGTTGATCATAACCCTGCCATCAACTTTGCGGTTTGGCGTTGCGTCTCTAGCAAGCTCCGCAGATGGTTGATTGCCCCAATTTGCAAGCCGAGTACAGCCCCTGCCTCTGCTTGGGCCTCCCGTCGCATCGAGATGGAGAATTCAAACCCGCCCAGCTGCGTGTGGTCCGCCCCCTGGAAAGTGGCTCTTCGCCAAATTTGGTGGATTAGGTCGGCTGGGGGTGCTGGGAGGTAGCTCCTGGCTGAACCGGGCAGGGATTCTCAGATCAGGGCATGACCCTTCTCTGTTCCATCCCCGGTTATCGCGTTCTCCACGTCACGCGTGCGGAGAGCACTGCCCTTCGCATTGCCACTCAACCGAAGCGCAATCATGCCCGTTGCCCAGGTTGTCGTACGGTCAGCAGTTCGTAAGCACTCGGTAGAGGCTCGGCGTTGTTTTTCGGTTGCACTGTCTTCCTGAAGGCCGGCTGACCGAGGGGATGACCGTGCGCCAATCTGGGTGTTTTGCTGTGACGGGATGCTTTCTAGCCCGACGTCGTGCTGCGGCGTGCTGACAGGGAAAGGATCAATCCCAAATCGGCCGGCGCGGTCGACAAAGCGCCCTGCGTCCACACCAGAATGATCATCGCACGGGCTTCTAACTTTCTAGCTCACCGGCGACCCTGATGGCTCCTCTCCCGATCCGGCCGTCGTCAAACACCCGGGTCAGCGCGCGCCAGCGGGTCAGCATATAGAGCGTTTTCGGTTTAATCTGGTTCGTATCCTGCTGCGGCGAAGAAGTTGGCGCACTCGTCTGGCGTGACGGTATCGACGAGGCGTCCGATGGCCGACCACAATCCCTCGACGATTCGCTCAGCCGCCTTGCGCAGGAGCGCCTTCAGCTTCGAGAACGCCATCTCGATGGGGTTGAAGTCGGGCGAGTAGGGCAGGAGGAACAAGAGCTGCGCGCCGGCTGCCGCGATGGCGGCACGCACGGCCGGCCCCTTGTGGCTTCCAAGGTTGTCCATGACGACGATGTCGCCGGGGGCGAGTTCGGGCACCAGAACCTAATCGACATAGGCCTGGAAGGCGTCGCGGTTGATCGGCCCATCGAGCACGAACGGGGCGGCGATCCCGGACAGGCGCAGGCCGGCTACCAGGGTCGTGGTCTTCCAGTGACCGTGCGGGATGGGCGAACGCAGCCGCTCGCCGCGGGGAGACCGTCCGCGCAGGCGGGCCATGTTGGTGGAGGTCCAGGTCTCGTCGAGGAACACGAGGCGGGCAGGGTCGAGATCGGGTTGGCCCTCGAACCACGCCTCGCGCGCGGCCTTCACGTCCGGGCGATTTTGCTCGCGGCGCGAGCTGTCTTTTTTTGTACGTGAGATCGCGTGCGTCGAGGAAGCTCCACAGGGTGCCGAGCCCGACCGTCAGATCGTGCTCATCCCGAAGCCGGGCGCGCATCTCCTCCAGGGTGATGTCGTCTCATCCGTCGATCAGGCCGCGCAGGAACGCCTCGTGCGGATCGAGTTTCGAGCGGCGCGCCCGCCCCTGCGGACGAGCGGCCACCGTCCCTGTCGTCGTGAGCGCGGCCATCCAGCGGATCGAAGTCGCGATGCCGACCCCAAACCGCGCGGCCGCCTGGCGGCGCGAGGTCGTTGCCGCGGCCTTCACCACCCGCTCGCGCAGGTCCTGGCTGTAGGGTCGGCCCATGCTTCGCTCCTTCTCAGAAACGATCAGTGAATCAGCCCAACAGCTTCGCGTGAACCCCACCTCCCCGATTCAGCGCAGCCCGAAAACGCTCTAGGTGTATGGTCCCGGGATGAGGTGTGACGGGTCGATCCTGAAGCGATTAGGCTCTTTCGTCCAGGCGTTCAGGATGAACTCGGTGGGTGTCAGGCCCCGCAGGGTCTTGAGCCGACGAGCGTGATTGTAGGCATCGACGAACAGGTGCAGATGCGTTCGAAGCTGGTCGTGGCTGTCGTAATGGTAGCGCTTGACCGTCGCATCCTTGATCGTGCGGTTCATTCGCTCGACCTGTCCGTTGGTCCAAGGATGGTTCACCTTGGTCAGCCGATGATCGATGTCGTGCTCGTCGCAGACGCGGTCGAAGATGTGCTGGCTATCGTAGATGTCTTGTCGGCGTGAAGTGAACTGAACGCCGTTGTCTGTGAGCACGGTGTGGATGCGGTAGGGCACCGCCTCGATGAGGTCGCGCAGAAACTGCGCCGCCTCCATCTTGCCGGCGCTCTCCACGAGCCGCACGAAGGCAAATTTGCTGGTTCGATCAATAGCCACGAACAGCCTAAGCTTGCCCTCAGCTGTGCTCACCTCGGCGATGTCGATGTGGACGTAGCCGATAGCGTAGGTCGCAAAGCGCTGCTTCTTGGGTTTGTCGCCGTCGATCTCGGGTAGTCGGCTGATGCCATGCCGTTCCAGGCAGCGATGCAGCGAGGATCGCGTCAGGTGCGGGATCGTCGGCTGCAACCCGTAGAGGCAGTCGTCTAGCGGCAGCAGGGTATGCCGGCGGAAGGCGACAATGATCGCTTCCTCCTCGACGGTGAGCACGGTGGAGCGCGGTTCCTTGGGCCCCATCCGGGCATCTGCTGTGCTCGTCCGTTTGCGCCACTTCTGCACCGTCGTCGGGCTGACGCCGTAGCGCCTGGCCAGCGACCTTACGCTCTCTTCACGTAGCTGGATCGCGCGACGGACTGCCTCCGTCGTGGTGGCGCTTCCATGGAGAACCTGGCCCATAGCGCATCCCTCGCAGCATGGTGCTCAACCGTATCACCACACCGCGGGATCAAACACCTAGTGGAACGCTTTGGCCAGATCCGAGGGGCCGGAGAGCTGCGGCAGGATCGTTTCGGCCCAGGTTCTCAAGGCATCGGCCAGCTGGCGGGATCGATCCTGTCGCCGTCGCTGTCGCTCATCGGGCGGCTGGCCGGCGATCTCGCGTTCGACCGCGTAGAGGGCGCCGATGCGCTCCAGCGCCTCCCCGGCGATGGCCGAGCCGGTCTTGGCGTGCACGTCGAAGAACTTGCGCCGGGTGTAGGCCCAGCACGCCGCCTCGATTAGGACACCGCCGGTGCGCCCGCCCTCGTAGAGCCGATTAAAGCCGGCATAGCCGTCGGCGTGCAGCACGCCCTGGAACCCGGCCAGATGCGCCAGCGGCCGTTCGCCTCTGCGGTCGGGGGAGGCCAGGAACACGGCGGCCGGCGGACGCACGCCGCCATAGGGGCGCTCGTCGCGCACATAGACCCAAAGCCGTCCGGTCTTTGTCCGGCCCAGGCCCGGTCCCAGCACCGGGACGGGGGTATCGTCGCCGTAGAGAACGTCCGAGCCCGTCAGGACGTCCTGGCGGAGCAGGTCGACCAGAGCCGAGCGGGCGGCGGCCGTCGCGCCCACCCAGCCCGACAGGGTCGAGGTAGCCAGGTCCACGCCGTCCCGGGCATAGATCTCGGCCTGCCGGTAGAGCGGCAGGTGGTCGTCGAACTTGGCCACCGCGATATGGGCCAGCAGCCCGGCTCCGGCGCGCCCACGGGCAATGGCGTGATGCGGGGCGGGCGCCTGCACCATACCCTCGCAGGATCGGCACGCGAACGCCTCGCGTACGTGCCGAACCACCTTGAAGCGCCCGGGCACGTAATCGAGGGTCTCCGTCACATCCTCGCCGATCCGACGCAGGCCCCCACCGCAGGACGGGCAGGCGCAGGGATCGGGATGGATTACGCTCTCGCGGGGGAGGTGATCGGGCAAGGGGCGCCGAGCCGGTCCTACGCGGGAGGCTTCGACGGCGTCGGCCACGACCGGGGCGGCAGCCAGACGCTCGGCCTCGTCGACCCCCAACGCCTCGATGGCGAGTTCGAGTTGCTCGACGCGTGCCTTCAGCTTCTCGGACGAGACGCCGAACTGCGCCCGCTTGAGACGAACGAGTTCGCTGCGCAGCTTCTCGATCAGCATGTTGGCATGGACGGCCTCCCGCGCCATGCCGACGATCATGCGCTTGAGCGCATCGACGTCATCGGTGAGTGAGCCAGGATCGAGAGCCACATCAACAGCTTACGCCGTCCCGCTCAGCACGCAAGCCCGTTGCCGGCACCCGCGCGTCAACCGGCGATGCGAGGCCGGTCCGTACGCACCGGGGCACGCCAGTCGATGCCCTCCAGCAGCATGGCGAGCTGCGCCGGCGTCAGCGCGGCAGCCGCGCCCACCGTCGCCGGCCAGACGAAACGACCCTTCTCCAGGCGCTTGGCGAACAGGCACAGGCCCTGGCCATCCCACCACAGCACCTTGATCAGGTGCCCTTGCCGACCGCGGAAGACGAAGGCTTGTCCCGAGAACGGATCACGCGCCAGGTGATCCTGCACGAGACTAGCCAACCCGTCGAAGCCCTTACGCATGTCGGTGTGGCCGGTCGCCAGCCAAACCCGGGAACAGAAGGGGACCAGGATCATCGGCCCAGCAGCGCCGCGATCACGCCCTGCAGGAGCATTACGTCCGCGCCTGCCTCGGCCCGCAGCCAATGACCGCCGGCCAGCTCGATCTCGATGGCGCCGGGGTGGGGCGGCTCGTCCCGGATGGGAGGTTGCGGAGCCGGCAGCGCAAGCGGAACGAAGCTCGGGCGGGACGCCACCGCCGGCGCCAATGCTTCTGTCCGGAGAGGGCGGCGCCAGCGGAACAGCAGACTCGAATGAAGCCCGTACCGGCGCGCCACTTCAAAGGCCGTCGTCGCCGGATCCTCTGCCTCGGCAACGATCGCGCGCTTGTGCTCGGGGGACCAGGTCCGTCGCGTTCCCGCGACGACGATGTGAGCCGTGTTCGTCATAGGTCCAGATACAGGGCCGATACAGCGCTATCCCCTGTATCCAGACCCAGACTCTATCCGCACAAGGCAGCCATCACCGAGCGCTTACCGGCCCGCGGGCGGAAGGATCAGATCAGCACCGGGCCCGACTTCACGGGCGTCCACACAGGTCTTGGGCTGCTGCTTCGCTCGGTGGAGTAGTTACAAAGTTGCACGCTACAGATTTTTGCATATGACGATAAAACATCTTAGATGCCTGATTAGATAGGATTCAATATCGTTTTTGCTTTATTAGGCAAATATTAGCCGCCTGTGTAGCTGAGTTATGTTATCTTCCTAACAACATGTCTCTCTAGTAAAAGACCTACCGTAAGAGTGGACAGGGCAAACAGCAAGATATAAATATAATCCACTCTGACCGGAAGATCAGAATAATATCCCAGCCGGACCCATTCGATGATACCGACGACGGGGTTGTATTTCAGAACATCGTAGATTTGGTCAGGGAGAAAATTCGGCAGGAACATCACGCCGCTCGTAATATAGATAACGATCGTGAACAGGATGCTTCCAAATATCCAGGCCGGGAAGAAGGCGCAGATGCTTACGTTGATCGTGCCGACGCCGATGCCGAGCAGGATCGCGGCGAGATAGCCGCACATCGACGTGAATGGGTCGACCGGTATCGGGTTGACGCCGGCTGCCACCAGGATAGCCAAGATAGTGAGCAACCCCAGGAAGCCAGTCACGATCTCAACAAGGATGCGGGAGAAGATAACATCGAGCAGTTTGACCTGAGGATAATAGGTCAACGGCCTGTTCGTTATGACGGACTTCATGACCTCGCGCGAAATGTACTGGAATACGAGTGCCGGTACCGCTCCGCTCGCGAAGAACAGCGCCCGACTGTCCCCGATGGGGGCTGGCACGTGGCGCAGGACGTAGATGAGCACGAGCATGATGACGTGCGCGACCGGCCAGAGCACGACGATCATGTAGCCCCAATGCGATCCGCCGAAGCGCGTGCGCATGTCCCGCAGCATCAGCGCGTGCAGGACATGGAGATAGGACTCCATCTGGCTTTTCTGGCGCGGTCTCGAGACCACCCCGTCGTTGGTCGCGGGCATGACGGCTCCGAATGCAATTGCGCCGTCATTGCCAGCGAAAGCGCCAGAATTGTGAGCCCCATTTCACGGGACGGGATCGGCAGTTCGGATAATCGGTTCCTCGCGCCAGCCGGGCGGGAATTGCTCCGGTCGATAGCGATGGAGGAAGCGGGGACGGATTAGCTCTCACCGGGCGCGACGCTTAACCGGCGTCGAGGCTTCTCCAGCGCTTTGTCCAGCACACGTCTGACTAGCTAAGGGTGCCTTTAACGACCAGGCATGGCTGCCCTCCTCTAGCACGCCGACGAAGGTGCGGATCGCCTTCAGGGCTTCGATCGGGCGTAGAGCGGCGTTGGCCGCGGTCTCATCCAGGAACACGAGGGCGTCCAGATTGAGGTCGAGTTGCCCCTCGAACAATGCCGCGCGGGCGGCTTTCACGTCTTCCCGATCCTGCTCGCTCGCGTGGCCGGTGTTTTTTTCACGTGATGCCGTGACGCTCGAAGAAGCGCGACAGGCTGCTCACCCCGACCCGCAGGCCGCGCTCCGCCAGCTTCTCCTGTAGCTCCGGCAGGAAAATCTCGGGCTTGGCCTCGTAGGTCGAAACGATCAGGTCGGCCTGTGCTTCGATCGTCTGCGAGCGCTGATCCCCGCCCATCGGCTTGGGTGCGACCCGCCCTTCTTGCACAAAGCTCTCGTACCAGCGGATTGCGCTGGTCGGGCTCACGCCGAACCGCTTGGCCGCCTGACGGCGCGACGCGCCTTCCTCGACGGCGGCCACGACACGCGCGCGCAGATCGACGGATAGAGCGGATGCCATGCGGCTCTCCTGCGAAAGCCGCGAAGAGAACCACATCACGCTCCGACCGGTAAGCCCCAGTGATTCAGCCCGGTCGGATGCCGCTCTAGCTGACGGATGCTGTCTCGAAGGTATATAATCGCAGAAAAATCGTGCCGCGTTCAAGATAAGTGTCTAAATCGTTGCCATAATCAATGATTTATCATAGAGGTATATCGGAGGGGACGCATCGAACCTCGCATCTCAAGGTCTTGTCCAACTCGGCTATTTAGCTCATACCGCTCGCCATGACCCAGCGGCCCGACCTCGACGGATGCAAGCTTCAGAAGGCAGGGGAACCTGACGTTTGGTTGATCTTCCACGGCCATCGCCACAGGATCACCAGCCCTTCGGCCTTCTGCAGCCTGTTCAGCACGGCCGACGATCTTATGACCGTCGATTGCACCGACACGATCAAAGTGGGGCCGGACGTTCAGGAGGGAAGCTTCCTGGCTCGTCCCGATGGATCGCTGGACATCTACCTTGTCCTGCGGATATTCCCCGATTATCTGATCCGGCATCACATTCCCAACTGGGAAACGTTTTGCGACTTCGGCTTCGATGAAGCGAAGCTGCGGATCGTTCCGGCGGTGATGCTGACCACACTTCCCGGCGGCGGCGATATCACGAGCCCGCGCGGCCGGGTTGCGATGGACAGCGCCTTGCCAGTATAGTCTCAGCCTCTGCAATCTTCCATCGACAAAGAAGTACAGCGTGGGATTTCCGAGGTGAACCAACGAGTAATTCTTGTGCCGGGGATGCATAGGAGTGGGACCTCGGCAACGGCTCGCGTCCTCAACCTGCTCGGGTGCAAGATACCCGGCCCGCTCGTGCCTGCCTTTCACGGCAACGATTTCGGGCATTGGGAGCCTCAGGCCGTCGTGGACCTTCATGACGCGTTCCTGAGGGCGGCCGGTGTCAACGTGAACAGCGTGTTCGGCCTGGAGCCGTCCTGGTTCTCATCGGCGGAAGCGCGGGCTCAGGTCGATGCCACCGTTGATCTCCTTCGGCGGCATCTCTCCGACGCGCCCCTGCATGTAATCAAAGATCCGCGCATGGGGTTCTTCATCCCAATCTGGCGGGACGCCTTGGATCGCATCGGGGTCGAGGCCGCCTTCGTCCTGCCCTTCCGCGATCCCGCGGAGGTTGCCGCGTCGCTGGCTCGCAGGCAGACCCACGTGTACCCCGACGGCGTTTGGCCGCCCGGGCGCGGGATCCTGCTCTGGCTCCGCTACGTGCTCTCGGCGGAGCATGCCACGCGCGGCGCGCCGCGCACGTTCGTGGCCTACGACGCGCTGTTGACGGATTGGCGCGCCGAAGCGCGCCGCATCGGCGGCCAACTCACGCTGACGTGGCCTCGGGGCGAGGGCGAGGCGGCGCCGGAGATCGATGCATTCCTCAGCCGCGAACTGAAGCACGAGACCGTGGGACGACGGGACGCGTTTCCGCTGGCCTACGCCGTGTTCGATCAACTGACGGCCTGCGCGCGGGAAGCGGGTGCCGGCGCGGAGGTCTTCACCGCTGCGCTCGACAGTATCGATCGAGCGAGCGCGTTGTTCGAACCCTACGTCACCGAGCTCGAGCTTCGCCTGGGCGCAAATCCGACCCTGAGGTCCGAGTTCGTTGACTTCCTGCGGCGCACCAATGCGGAGCAAGACAGGCGCGTCGATCGCGCTGGTCTCGGCGACGATGGAGACATTCCGGCGGAGCACCGGGAGGCACATCGGATCGGGCTCGAAGCTGAACGGCGTATCCTGGCTGCGCAGAAGGGCGAGTTGGAGGCCGTCAACGCGGCCCTTCTCGGAGCGGCACGGCAGGTGGAGGCCTCGCACCGCCTCGAGTTGCATGACGCCTGCGCGGCACGGGGGCAGGCCGAGGAGGAGGTTCGGGATCTCGCCGCATCCCTGGCCAAGGCACAAGGGGCGATCGCGGTCGGCGAGGAGAAGTTCGCGGCGCTCACCGCTGACGTCGAGCGCATGAGCCGCGAGGAGGCGGACCGGCGCAAGCAGCTACAGGCGGAACTGGAGGCCGAATTGGAAGATGCGCGCAGCGCGGAAGGTCGAGCCAGCGTCGCCCTGCTCGCGCGCACGGCGGAGCTCGATGCGTTGAGGCACGAGGTGAACACCCGGCCCCCGACGCCGTGGGTCGAACGCATCCTGATGCGGATGACAAAGCGTCCCCGGGGTGCGAACCGGGAGTTCGACGGATCGTCGTCATGAGGCTCGCGATCTTGTTCTGGTTCTACAAGAGCTTCGACGTCTGCCAAACCCGCCTGCACCTGATCCGCCGTCTGCATCCGGACCTTGCGATCTTCGGCCTCTACGGCGGACCGACCTTGCGGACGGAGGAGGCCCGGCAACGGCTCGCGCCGCTCGTGGACGATTTCTACGCTTACTCAGGCACGGAGGACGCCTCGTGGAAGTGGCGCAACGGCGACCAGCTGCTGGCAACGTGGCATCGGGAGCGCGGCAACCGGTTGGCGTGGGACACGGTCGTCGTGGTGCAATGGGACATGCTCGTGGTTCGTCCCATTACCGAGGTTCTAGCGGCCTTGAAACCGGGGGAGGCATTGTTCTCCGGCTTTCGCCCGGCCGCGGAGGTCGCAGCTTGGTGGGGGTGGCTGAGGGACGACGATCCGGAAAAGCGAACCGACCGTGATGGTTTCCGCGCATGGCTGCTCGAGCACTACGGATATTCCGGCGAGCTCTGGTGCTGCCTGTTCATCGTCGTATGCTTGCCCCGAACTTTTCTCGACCGGTACGTCGCGGCCGGGCCGCCGACAATCGGCTTCTTGGAGTACAAGCTGCCGACGCTCGCCAAGCTCTGGCGGATCCCGATCTGCGAGGACCATCCCTTCCAGCCGTGGTGGGCAAGCGATCCCGCGACGCGCGAGGCGCCCATGAAAGCTCGGATCCTCAACGCCGTTGGCGCGGAGCTCGATCTCGCGACGGCCCTGGAGCACGTCGCCTCGTCATCGGGGTCGAGCGTGATCCACCCGTATCGACGGCCGTTCGCAGCGTGGCTGGCACGACCCACGCTCGCTCGCCTTGTGCTTGCGATCCTGCGCTTGACGCGGCGGACACCGGCATGAGCGCGACTGATGCGGGACGGTGCCGGGTCTGCGACGCGACGGGCATGCACCGCCATCACCTAGCGAAGGAGATGATGTTCGGACGGCTGGATGCCTTTGACTACTTCCAGTGTCGCGCCTGCGGCTGCCTTCAGATCACCAGCACTCCTCCCAATCTCGCCAATTATTATGGGCCGGCTTACTACAGCTTCGATGCGGATCTCGATGGAGAGTTCAGCGATCCGACCCGCCGTGCGGCGCGAGCCCGGCGCGTCCGTGCGTTGCTCACCTGGCCTCAGGTCGTGGCGCGGCGCCTCTCGCACACCGACATGCGGCGACCCCTGTGGTCGCTGCGGAAACTGAGGCTTCGTCGCGGCGACCGCATCCTCGATGTCGGATGCGGTTCGGGTCGCCTCCTGTATCAACTTCGTGAGGCAGGCTGGCAGAACGTCCTCGGCGTGGATGCCTTCATCCCGCGCGAACGCTACTACGCGAACGGCCTCGTGGTGCGGCGCAGGCAGCTCGATGAGGTGGAGGGTACCTGGGACGTGATCATGTTCCACCATGTCTTCGAGCACTTGCTCGATCCGGTCGCCACGCTTGCGCAGGTCGCAGCGAAGCTCTCCCCCGCGGGCACCTGCCTCATCCGGCTCCCCCTTGCCGATTCCGAGGCCTTCGAGCGCTACGGAACCGACTGGGTCCAGCTTGACGCGCCCCGCCACATCTGCCTGCACACGCGCAAGAGTTTGACGGAGGCGGCCGAGAGAAGCGGATTGCGGATCGTCGACGTGCGTTGCGACTCGTACGAGTTGCAATTCTGGGGCAGCGAGCAGTACCGACGCGGCATTCCTCTCCTGTCCGACGGATCGTACCGGTGGGGCCAGGGCGCACGGATCTTTTCGCCGGAGGAGATGGACGCCTGGAGGCGCGAGGCGGACCTTCTGAACCGGCGCGGGAGGGGAGACCAGGCCTGCTTCTATCTCCGGCACGCGAAGCGTCCGACTCGGGCGCCCTCGACTGTGCCGGACCGAGCCGGACCCGCCCCGGTGAGCGCGTCCGCTTCCGGCTCGAACGATGGTTGAGAAACCTTGGTCGCGGCGGGTCAAGGCTCGCCTGAGGCGCCTGCCGCTGTTCTGTCCAGCCCAGTACCGCGAGATCAATCCCGACATTGGCCTCTGGGACCCAATCGATCACTACGCGGAGCGGGGCCTTGCTGAGGGACGGATCGTTGCACGGCAGGAAGCCGTGTGGGCCTGCATGGGCCGCGTCTCGCGCCACGCGCCCCGACCCGAGGCACTGCCC
>NZ_VRUV01000359.1:0-4770 GCF_008039455.1 Methylobacterium sp. WL116 | reverse complement strand
GGTGGGTGAACACCATGGCGAGCGCCGGAGCCCTGGCCGGCGCTCGCCATGGTGTTCACCCACCCGCAGGCGGCGAGCATCGGTGCGCCGTTCGATCCCGAGGCGGGCGACGGGCGCGTGGTCGGCGGGATGTCGTTCGACGACCAGGGCCGGGCGCGGGTCGAGGGCGTCAACCGGGGCGGCATCCGGCTCTGGGCGGATCGGGACGGGCGCCTGCTCGGCGGCGAGATGCTCGGGCCGTCCTGCGAGCACCTCGCCCATCTCGTGGCGCACGCGATCGGCGACGGACGGACCGTCGACGACCTTCTGGCGCGGCCGATCTACCATCCCACCGTCGAAGAGGGACTTGCGAGCGCATTGTCCGATCTTATACAACCGCTGAAGGGATGATCGCCGGACGCCGGACGGTCCTGACCGATCCTTCATCTTGCCGCATCGCGGATACCATTGCGCCCGCCCGTCCCACGGGTCATACCGGGCCGCAGATGACGCGGTCCCATTCCTGATGTCCACGATCGTTGCCGCGGGCAATGCGATCGACCTCGACGCCCTGACGGCGGAAGAGCGCGATGGCCTCGATATCGGGGTGATCGGGCTCGACGCCGCCGGGACGATCGTGTCGTTCAGCGAGGGGGCGAGCGCGCTCTCGGGCCTCGCGAGCGCCGCCGTGATCGGCCGCAACTACTTCCGCGAGGTGGTGCCGAGCACCAACGTCCCCGGGTTCTTCGGCCGCTTCCTCGCGGGCACCCGCCGCGGGCACCTCGACGATAGCTTCGACTTCGTGTTCGGGCGCATGCCGCAGCCCCTGCGCGCCCGCGTGCGGATGCGGAGCGGCAAAGGTGTCACCTGGCTCACGATCACCCCGGTGGAGACCCTCGGCGCGGGCCAGTCGCGCGAGGCGGTGATGGCCGCCATCGGCCGCCGCGTCCGGGCCGAGCCGGTCGATCCCCAGCTCTGCGAGCGCGAGCCGATCCACATCCCGGGCTCGATCCAGCCGAACGCGGTGATGCTGGCGGCCGATGCCGGCACGCTCGAGATCCTGGCCCACAGCACCAACGTCCGCGACGTGCTCAGCCGCGCGCCGGAGCGGATCGCCGGCCTGCCCCTGGCCGAGGTCCTGCCGACCGCCTTCGTCGAGACGATCCGCCAGCGCCTCGCCAGCGCCACCCTCGACGACGGGCGCTCGATCCGCCGCACGCTCAAGCTCGCGGGCGACGACCATGCCAGCTACTACGCCATCGTCCACGCCCATTCCGGCCGGGTCATCGTCGAGCTGGAGCTCGAGCCCGAGCATCCCGAGGACTTCCGGGTCGCGACCCAGACCGACTCGGAACTCGCCGTCACCCGCCTCCGGGCCGCCGAGACGCTGAGCGGGGCCGCCCGCATCGCCGCGCTCGAGGTCCGGGCGCTCACCGGCTTCGAGTGCGTGCTGGTCTACCGTTTCGACGCGGACTGGAACGGCGAGGCGATCGCCGAGGACAAGGTGCCGGATTGGTCGCGCGCCCTGCTCGGGCTGCGGTTCCCGGCCTCCGACATCCCGGCCCAGGCGCGCGCGCTCTACACCAAGGCCAAGAGCCGCTTCGTGATCGATCGCGATTCGGTGCCCGTGCCCCTGGTCGCGGCGCCGGCGGCCGGCAACGGCCCGATCGACCTCACCTTCGCGCAGCACCGCACGCTCTCGCCGATCCACCTGGAGTACCAGCGCAACCTCGGCGTGAACGGCTCGATGTCGATCTCGATCATGGTCGAGGGGCGGCTGTGGGGCCTGATGATCGGCCATCACCGCCACCCGCACTACGTCGCGCCCGAGACCCGCGCCGCCGCGACCGTGCTCACCGACGCCTTCGCCATGCGCGTGCAGGAGATCGAGGCGCGCCGGCTCTGGACCGAGCGCAAGGCCCATCTCGACACCGAAGGACGCCTGGTCCGCGGCCTGACCCGGTCGGACGACTTCGTCGCGGCGCTGACCGGCGGCTCGACCACCCTCCTCGACCTGTTCGGGTCGACCGGTGCGGCGATCGTCTCCGGCGCGCGCGCGACCCTGATCGGCACGACGCCCCCGGACGAGGCCGTCCGCGCGATCGGCGACTGGCTGAAGGAGATCCTGGCGCCGGGCGAGACCACCTATGCCAGCGCCAACTTTTCCGCACAGTGTCCCGCCGCCGCCCCGCACCGCGAGATCGCGAGCGGCGTGCTCGCCGCGTTCGTCGACGAATCCCGCGGGAACCTGCTGCTCTGGTTCCGCCCGGAGGTGTCGAGCACGGTGACGTGGAGCGGCGATCCGCGGAAACCGGTGCTCGCCGGCAACGGGCCCGTCGCGGTGCTGCCGCGGCGCTCGTTCGAGCGCTGGGTCGAGGAGCGCACGGGCTTCGCCAGCCCCTGGGCCGACTGGCAGGTGTCGCTGGCCGGCTCCCTCGCCCATGCGGTCGAGGGCGTCGTCCTGCGCCAGCGCCGCAAGATCGACGAGCTCACCGGCCTCCTCGCCGAGAAGGAGCGCCTGCTCGCCCAGAAGGATCTCCTGACCCGCGAGATCGACCACCGGGTGAAGAACTCGTTGCAGATCGTCTCGGCCTTCCTGCAGATGCAGCGGCGTCAGGTCTCCGATCCGGCTGCCCGGCAGGCCTTCGCCGACACCTCCGCCCGGGTGATGAGCGTCGCCCGCGTCCACGACAGCCTGTATCAGGCGGAGAACGTCGAGGAGGTCGACCTCGGCCAGACCATCGAGGCGCTTTGCACCGACCTCGCCGGCATGGCGGGCGGCGGCCATGCCGTCGACCTCACCGCCGAGCCCGGCCTGATGGTGCCCTACCGCAAGGCGGTGGCGCTCTCGCTGATCGCCACCGAGCTCGTCACCAACGCCTTCAAGTACGCCGCCAAGCCCGAGGGCGTCGGCCGCGTGGCGGTCACCGTTTCGGGCCACGGCCCCGGCAGCGTGCGGCTGCGCGTCTGCGACGACGGCGAGGGCCTGCCCGAGGGCTGGTCGGAGACCAAGCCCCGCGCCAACGGCACCGGCGTCGGGCTCGGGATGAAGCTGATCCGGGCGATGCTCGACCAGATCAACGCCCGTCTCGACGTCGACAACGCGCCCGGCGCCTGCTTCACGATCACGGCGTGAGCCTGCACCAGCGGCTGCGCGCCGCCACCGCCTCGTCGCATCAGGGTCTCGAGGACGCGCTCGACTGGCGGGCGCGCGTCGCGTCGCTGCCCGGGTATCGCGCCCTGCTCGCCCGCTTCCATGGATTCCATGCGGCCTACGAGCCGGCGATCGGGCTTGCGCTCGCCGACGAGGCGTTCTGGGGCCCGCGCCGGCGCTTCGCCGCGCTGGCGGCGGACCTCGCCCATCTCGGGATGCCGGACGCCGAGATCGCCACCCTGCCCCGGCCCTCGGCCGTGACGTTCGCGGACGAAGCCGCGGCGATGGGGGCGCTCTACGTGCTCGAAGGCTCCACGCTCGGCGGCCAAGTCATCGGCCGGCACATCGGCGCGGTGCACGGGCTGACGCAGGCGGGCCTCGCCTATTACCACGCCCATGGCCGGCAGACCGGCGTGATGTGGAACGCCTTCCGCGCGCGGCTCGATCGCCTGTCGGGCGATCCGGAGGCGGAGGCGGCCGCCCTGGCGACCGGCACCGCGACGTTCGACGCGCTTCGGATCTGGCTGTGCGCGCCGGATTCGTCCGCCGCGTGCGGGGGCGGCTGAGGCGCAGGCCGCCTCAGCCCTCGCGATCCCGCCCGAGCAGCCCGTCGACGAAGGCTTCGAGGCCGATCCGCCGCGTGCGCTTGAGGCGCTCGGCGGCCAGGATGCCGCGCAGGGCGTCGAAGGCGTTCTGCAGGTCGTCGTTGACGATGACGTAGTCGTACTCGCTCCAGCGCTGGATCTCGACGCGGGCGTTGGCGAGCCGCTTCTCGATGGTCTCCGGGCTGTCCTCGGCCCGGCGCTCCAGGCGGTGGCGCAGCTCCTCCAGGCTCGGCGGCAGGATGAACACCGTCACCACGTCGTCGGCGAGCTTGGAGCGGACCTGGCGGGTGCCCTGGTAGTCGATGTCGAAGATCATGTCCCGGCCGGCGCTGAGCACCTTCTCCACCGGGCGGCGCGGCGTGCCGTAGAAGTTTCCGTGGACCTCGGCCCATTCGAGCAGGTCGTCCCGGCTGCGCAGGTCGTCGAAGGCTTCGCGCGCGATGAAATGGTAGTGGCGCCCGGCGATCTCGGACGGGCGCCGGGCGCGGGTCGTCACCGAGATCGACAGGTCGAGACCCCAGCCGCCGTCATCGGCGATGGCGCGCGTCAGGGTGGTCTTGCCGGCGCCCGACGGCGAGGACAGGATCAGGATCAGCCCGCGGCGGGCGATCGAGTCTGAGACCGATGGGGAGGGGGCGTCCGTCATCCGCGTGCCCCGGCCGTGTCTCGCGCGCCCATCGCCTCAGTCCCGCTACTCGACGTTCTGAACCTGCTCGCGGAATTGCTCCACCACGGCCTTCAAGTCGAGTCCGATTCGCGACAGCGCCACGTCGTTGGCCTTGGCGCACAGGGTGTTGGCCTCGCGCCCAAGCTCCTGGGCCAGGAAATCGAGGCGCCGCCCGATCGCGCCGCCCGCCGCCAGGAGCTCGGACACCGCTTCGAGGTGGGCGCGCAGGCGGTCGAGCTCCTCGCGGACGTCGGCCTTGGCCGCCATCATCACCGCCTCCTGGTGCAGGCGCTCCGGATCGAGGCCGCCGGCGTCCAGCAGGCCCGCGACGGAGGCCGCGAGACGGGCGCGGATCGCCTCGGGCC
>NZ_VRUV01000358.1:0-4772 GCF_008039455.1 Methylobacterium sp. WL116 | reverse complement strand
GCGCCCTGCCGCCCGCCTCCCGCATCCGCGTCGTCCATCTCGGCGGCGCGCCCGACCCGGCGTGGGCGGATCGCGCGCGGGCCGAGATGCAGGCCAACCCGCGCTACGATTGGCGCGGCGAGGTCTCCGGCGCACGGGTGCGGCGGTTCCTGCGGCGCGGGCGGCGAGCGCGGCGCGCAACGGGTCCTTCTCGGCGCGCAGGTGGCCGACGACGAGGATCTCGAAGGTGCGCGTCGTGGGCGGCAGGCGCTCCTCGCTCGCCGGCACCGACTGCACGATCACCGCGAGCTTGTCGCGGTAGGATTCCGGGATCGCGTCGGCGACGAGGTCGTGCAGGCCAACGAGCGCGTCGGCGAGATCGAGCGAGCGCAGGGTGGTGCCGGGATCGGCGGCGAGATCGTGATTGATGTCGGTCCCGGTCAGCGCGACGACGAGGGGGCGCTCCGGGTATAAGCGCCGGTATCGCGCGATCGCCGGGGCGCTCTTCCAGGCGTGCAGCGCGATCATCAGGTCGCAGGGCGCGTCGGCGTAGGCGGTCGCCACGACGACGCGGTGGCCGAGCCGGCGCAGGATGCCGGCCCAGCGCAGGGCCGTCGTGCGGTTGCCGGCCCGCGAACGTTTCGGCGCCGGCGTGATCAGGATGATGTCCATGGGTCGATCGCTTATCGGATGGGTGCCATGACCGACGCCACACAACTCATCGCGATGCTGGAGGACAGCCGCGCCCGGACCCTCGAGCTGGTGGCCGGGCTCGATGCCGAGCGGCTGATCGGGCCGCGGCTCGACATCGTCAACCCGCTGCTGTGGGAGATCGGGCACCTCGCCTGGTTCCACGAGCACTTCATCCTGCGCGCCCTCGACGGGGCGGAACCCGCGATCGCGGATGCCGACGCGGTCTACAATTCCGCGGTGCTCGCCCACGACGATCGCTGGGTGCGCGCGCTGCCGCCGCTCGACGTCACGCTCGGCTACATGGGCCGCGTCCACGACGCGCTGGTCCGGCGCCTCGACGGCTCGCCGACCGCCGAGGAAGCCTACCGCTACCGGCTGACCACCTACCACGAGGACATGCACGGCGAGGCCTTCACCTATTCGCGCCAGACGCTCGGATACCCGGCGCCGTCCTTCGCCGCCTCGGCCGGTCTCGCCCCGGTCGCGGAGGGGCCGTGGCCGGGCGACGCGGCGATCCCCGGCGGCACCTTCCGGCTTGGCGCCGAGCCGGGCGAGGCGTTCGTGTTCGACAACGAGAAGTGGGCGCACCCGGTCGAGGTCGCGCCGTTCCGCATCGCGCGGGCGCCGGTGACCAACGCGGAGTTCGCCGCCTTCGTCGCCGCCGGCGGCTATCGCGAGCCGTCGTTCTGGGACGTGGAGGGATGGCGCTGGCGCTGCCGGAGCGGTGCGGAGCACCCCGCGCATTGGCAGCCGGACGGGGCGGGCTGGCGGGTCCGCCGCTTCGACGGCGTCTCCGACCTCGCCCCGCACCAGCCGGTGGTCCATGTCAGCTGGTACGAGGCCGCCGCCTACTGCGCCTTCGCCGGCCGCCGCCTGCCGACCGAGGCCGAATGGGAGGTCGCGGCCTCCACCGCCCCGACCTCGGGCGGGGCGATGGGGCAGGTGAAACGCCGCTATCCCTGGGGCGAGGCGGCACCGGATGCGACCCGCGCCAACCTCGACGGCGGCCGCCTCGGCTGCGTCGACGTGGCCGCCCACGAAGCGGGCGACAGCGCCTGGGGCTGCCGCCAGATGATCGGCAACGTCTGGGAATGGACCGCGAGCGACTTCCTGCCCTATCCGGGTTTCTCGCCCGATGCCTACCGCGAGTATTCCGAGCCCGTCTTCGGCACGCGGAAGGTGCTGCGCGGCGGTGCCTGGATCACCCGCGGGCGGATGGTCGACAACGCCTACCGCAACTTCTTCGGGCCGGATCGCCGCGACATCTTCGCGGGCTTTCGCACGGCGGCCGTGTAGGATCGTACTTCTCAGAAGTTGAATTACAACTTCTGACCTCACCCGATGGGTACTCGTTCCTTACACTGTAGATGACAGGAAGTGGAACGCCGCACGCGGAAACCGCGGGCAACGTCCTCGACTTGCGCCTCACGCACGAAATCTGAGCGGCAAAACATATTTAAGAAAATTATCGCACCCTGCTACTCGAACCGTCCCAAGGTCGCACCACGCAGCGTCGTCGTCTCGCAGGCTCGATCCGTTCGGGAGAGGCCGGAGGATCGGACCGCGCCGCCCGGGGCTCGGCCGAGGCGATTTCGGACTTGCGCGCATGTTGACCGTCCTCGGTTGCTTCACGGCCCGGCACGACCTCCGCCTCGTCGTCCTGGCGGGCGTGATCTGAGCGATCGCGGCGCTGACCGCGATCCGGCTTCTCCGCCACGCCGGCACCGCCAGCGGTCGTGCGCGATCGACCTGGCTCGTGGTCGCGGCGATCTCCAGCGGGTCGGGCATCTTCGCGACCCACTTCATCGCGATGCTGGCGTTCGAGCCGAGCATCCCGAGCGCCTACGATTCCGGGTTGACCGTCCTCTCGCTGGTCTTCGCGATCGGCCTCACCGGCCTGGGCCTGCGGATCGCCCTGTCCGAGACGCCGCGGGCGTCCTGGCTCGGGGGGGTCGTGGTCGGCTTCGGCATCGCCGCGATGCACTACACCGGCATGGCGGCCTTCGAGGTCACGGGACGTCTGCGCTGGGATCCGGCCTTCGTGTTCGCGTCGATCCTCATCGGTGAGCTCCTTTCCGCCGTCGCCGTCTCCATCGCCGTGCATGCCCGTTCGCTCACCTCCCTGTTCGGCAGCGCAGGCCTGCTCGCGCTGGCGATCGGCGCGCATCACGGGGTGGGCATGGCCGGGGTGACGATCACCGAGAACCCGCTGGCGACCCTGTCGCCCCAGGCGATGCCGCCGGGCTGGCTCGCCGGCGCCGTCGCGGTGGCCAGCCTCATCGTGTTCGTCCTCACGGCGACGGCCTACGCGCTCAGCCTTCGCGAGCAGCGTCGCGCGCGCGCGGAGATGGTGCGCATGCGCGGCCTCGCCAACGCGGCGGTCGAGGGTCTGATCGTCCTGGACCGGTGCCGGATCGTCACGGCCAACATCAGCTTCAGCCGGCTCGTCGGCCTCTCGCACGAAGCGATGACGGGCCTGTCGGTCACCGCCTTCCTCGACGAGCCCCGGACCTGGGATCGGCTCCCCTACGTCATCGGGCAGCCGGTCGAGCTGAGCCTGCGCGACGGCGCCGGCGCGGTCATCGAGGCGGAGGTGATCCTTCGGCGGATCGATTTCGCGGGCAAGCCGCATCATGCCCTGGCGGTCCGCGACATCCGGCAGCGCAAGCACGCCGAGCGGCACATCCGGTACCTCGCCCACCACGATGCCCTGACGGGCCTGCTCAACCGCTCCGCCTTCAACGCGCGCCTCGATCGCGCCATGGGCGCGGCAGTTGCGACCGGCGTTCCGATCGCGGTGCTCTGCCTAGACCTCGACCGGTTCAAGGCGGTCAACGACCTGTTCGGCCATGCGGCCGGCGACGCGACGCTGAATCGGGTCGCCCGCCGCGTCACCGGGCTGCTCAGCCCCGACCAGATCCTGGCACGCCTCGGCGGCGACGAGTTCGCCATCCTCATGGCCGGACGGACCGGGCCGGACGCTGCCGAGCGCCTGGCGAAGACCATTCTCGCGGCCCTCGCGGCGCAGGCCTCGGGCGGGCCCGCCGACGCGATCGTCGGGGTCAGCATCGGCATCGCCCTGTGCCCGCAGGACGCTGTGGAGCGCCAGGGCCTGATGGGACATGCTGATACGGCGCTCTACCGCGCCAAGGCCGAGGGCCGGGGGACCTACCGCTTCTTCGAGCCGCAGATGGGCATCGCCGTGCGCGAGCGTCACGCCTTGGAACGCGACCTCGAACAGGCCCTGGCGCGCGGCGAGTTCCACCTCGTCTACCAGAAGCAGGTCGCGGCCGCGGGCGGCGCCCTGCTCGGCTTCGAGGCCCTGCTGCGCTGGACCCATCCGACACGAGGGCTCGTCCCGCCCGACGTCTTCATCCCGGTGGCCGAGGAGCGCGGAACGATCTCGGCGATCGGGATGTGGGTGCTTCGCACCGCCTGTCGCGAGGCCGCGGCCTGGGCGTCGCCCCTGCGGGTGGCGGTGAACGTTTCGGCGGTCCAGGTCCACGATCTGGCCTTCGCCCCGCAGGTGCACGCGGTTCTGGTCGAGACCGGGCTGCCGGCCGCGCGGCTGGAGCTGGAGATCACCGAGACCGCGCTGATCCGCAACTTCGACCGTGCGGTGGCGACGCTGCGCCAGCTGCGGACGCTCGGCGTCGGCATCGCCATGGACGATTTCGGGACGGGCTACTCGTCGCTGGCCAACCTCCGGGCGTTCCCCTTCGACCGGATCAAGATCGACCGGTCCTTCGTGCGCAACGTCGACACCAACGCCCAGACGGCGGCGATCGTGCGCGCGGTCCTCGGGCTCGGCTGCGGGCTAGGCCTGCCGGTGGTCGCCGAGGGCGTCGAGACCGTCGCGGAACTCGCGTTCCTGAGAGCGGCCGGGTGCGCCGAGGTGCAGGGCTACCTGTTCGGTCGCCCGGGCCCCGTCGACACGCACGGGATCGCCCCCTGCGCAGCCGCCGTCGCGGATGCGCCGCGACAGGGTCGCGCCGCCTGATGGAACGCTCCGAAGCGGGCGGCTTCGCCGTCCCGGCCTATCGCAAGGCCGCCACCAGCACGCCCGCCGCGATCGCCCACAGGGCCAGCGTCTGCCACAG
>NZ_VRUV01000357.1:0-4811 GCF_008039455.1 Methylobacterium sp. WL116 | reverse complement strand
CTGCGGGCCCGAATGCGGCCATGCCCGCCTCGCCGACGCGCGGGCGCTCGAAACGCTCGACACCTGGCGGGAGCGCGCCGGCGTGATCGCCGCCGCCGGTTCGCGACCATGCGCCGGAGCGGTGCTGATCCTGGTCTTCGCCGCCGCGCAGAACATGCTGGCTGCGGGCGTCCTCGCGGTCTTCGCCATGGCGCTCGGCACGGCGCTCACCACCGGCGCGCTGGCGAGCCTCGCGGTCTTCGCCAAGGGCGCCGCCCTGCGGATCGCCGGCGGTCGCGGACGCGCGGGCGTCGTGGCGATCGGCGCGCTCGAGCTGCTGGCCGGCGCCTTCGTGCTGGTGCTGGGGCTGGCGATGCTGTCGGGCCTCGCGCTCGACATCGGCGGCTGATCGCCCCTCGCCAACGGCACGCCGCCATGCCACGCTCCGGTCCGGGCGAAGAGCCCAGCACGCGAGGCGCCGCATGGCAGGGTTCGACCACATCCTGAACTGGCGGCTACTCTCGGGCTCGCACCCGTTTCCGGGACCCGACGGCGGCACCTGCATCAACGAGGCGGCCCTCGTCGCCGCGGGGCTGCCCTACCGCGCGATCCGGTCGAGCGACGAATGCCCGCCCTGCTTCTCGCGCCCGCTCGCGGCCTACGCGCTCGGCCTCAACGACGCGATGCCGGACGGCGAGCGCCACCGCTTGATGGCCTTCGTCCTGCGCCTGTCCGGCTCCGCCGACACGCCGGCGGTCGAGGCGGAGCGGACGGCCTTTCTGGCCCTCGAAAGCATCCGCAGCCTTCTGCCGCCGCTGCTCGAGCGGGCCGGATTCGCCGCCCTCACCACCCGCTGCCCCGCCGCGGCGGATCTCGACGAGGCGCTGGCGGCCGCGCGTTCGGCCGCCTGGGCGGGTGGAGCGCGAGCGCAGGCCGCATCGGGTCAGCGCGCCTGGGTCTCCGGAGCATTGGCGGCCGCGGTCTCCCGCACCGCAAGCGCGGCGATCCGCGCAGCGGAGGATCCGCGCTGCGCGGCCGAGATCGCCGAGGGGGTGGCGCCGTTCGCCCCGGGCACGTGGGCGCGGGCGGCCGTGATCCTCGACGGCGCGCTGCGGATCGGGCGGCAGGCGCCCGACATCGACCTGTTCGCCGCGCGCGACCGCCTCGATGCCGCCCGATCGGCCGCGCACGCCTGAGCCGCGATCACGCGTTCGCGTCAGGCGGCGGCGGAAGCCGCGTCGAGATCGAGCTCGACGGTCTCGCAGTTGTCGAGCCAGACGCCGGTGAGGTGGAAGAAGAACGTGCCGTGGCCGACCACTGCGATCGTCCGCTCGGGCCGCGCGCGCAGCCATTCGCGAAACCCGGCGACGCGCTGGTCGAACAGGTGCCTCGGCTCGACCGGATGACCGCCGACGTCGGACCCCTCCTCGGCGTGCCACCACACCTCGGGCAGGTGCCCCACGTCCAGATGCGGGAACTCCGCCGCGATCTCGGAGGCGACCCGGCCGACGTCGCAGCTGCTCTCCTGGCACTCCCGATGCAGCACCTCGACGAGGAGCTTCGGCTCGGCCGGATGGTCGGCGAAGACCAGCGCGGTCGTCTCGATCGCGCGGGTCAGCGGCGAGACCACCACGAGGTCGAACGGGATCTCGGAGAGCGCCGCCCGCGCCGCGCGCGCCTGCTCCCGGCCGCGCGGCGTCAGGCGGGCGTCGCGATGGTCGGGATCGCGGCCGGTCGCGCGGTGGGCGGCGTTGAAGGTCGATTCGCCGTGGCGGAGGCAGACGATGCGGGTCGGGCCGTTCATGCGGGTCATGGTCTCGTCGGTTCGTGTCGGGGTCAGGCGAAGCGGCCGCCGCGCTGGATCACCTCGATCTTGTAGCCGTCGGGGTCCGTGGCGAAGAAGAACCGCGCCAGCTCGGTGTCGCCGTGCTTGAGCGTTTTCATGTCCGTCGCCGGCAGCCCCTCGCGGGTGAAGCGGGCGTGCTCGGCGGCGAGATCCGCGACGGTGACGGCGACGTGGCCGTAACCGTCGCCGAGGTCGTAGGCCTCGGTCCGGTCCTTGTTGACCGTCAGCTCGATCTCGAAGGGCGAATCCGGCGCGCGCATGTACACCAGGGTGAAATCGGAAAAGTCGAAGCGGTCGGAGATGGCGAGCCCGAAGGCCGCCTCGTAATAGGCGACCGAGCGCGCCTCGTCGCGGACGCGGATCATCGCATGGACGGGCTTGGCCATTCTTCGCTCACAGGTCGGATCGAGGGAGTGAAGCCGATATCTGGCGCGAAGAACCGATCCGAAAAGGCCGGGAGCCCTGCGCCGAACCGCAGGCAGCCCCGCGCCGATGGCCACGGAGGCCCGTTCGAAGCCGATGCCGAGGCTATCAGCAACCCTGTCGACCGATCGAGGCGCCCTCATGCCTGAGCCCATCCTGCTCGCCACCAGCCAATCGCCCGCCGAGGAAGCGATCTGGCGCGACGCGCTCGCCCGCGCGATGCCGGGCGAGCGCATCGTGACGGCTGCCGACGAGTTCGATCGCTCGACGGTCGCGATCGCGATCGTCGCCAACCCGGTTCCGGGAGCGCTGGCCGGACTGCCGGCGCTCGCTTGGGTGTACAGCCTGTGGGCCGGCGTCGAGCGCCTGCTGCAGGACGCGACGCTGCCGCCGGTCCCCATCGTCCGTCTCGTCGATCCGACGCTGGCGCGAACGATGGCCGAGACCGTCGCGGCCTGCGTGCTCGCGCTGCACCGCGATCTCCCGCTCTACGCCGCGCAGCAACGCCGCCGCGAATGGCGCCAGCACCCAGCCCGCGCGGCCGGCGCGTGCCCGGTCGCGATCCTCGGGATGGGCGAGATGGGGCGGGCCTCGGCCGAGCTGCTGCTCGGGCTCGGCTTTCCCGTGCGCGGCTGGAGCCGATCGGGCACCGCGATTCCGGGGTTGATTGCGCATTCCGGCCGCGACGGCCTCGGCACGGCGCTGGACGGCGCGGCCTACCTCGTCAACCTGCTGCCGCTCACCGCCGAGACCCGCGGCATCCTCGATCGCGACTGCTTCGCCCGGCTGGCGCCGGGTGCCGGCGTGATCAACTTCGGCCGCGGCGCCCACCTCGTCGAGGCCGACCTGTGGCCGGCGCTCGATGACGGACGGGTCGGGCACGCGGTGCTCGACGTGTTCGCGCAGGAGCCGCTGCCCCGCGACCACCCGGCCTGGGACCACCCGAACGTCACGGCCCTGCCCCACGTCGCGGCGCCGACCGACGAAGCCTCGGCGGCCGCGATCGTCGCCGGGGCCGTGGCGGCCTTCCGCAGCACCGGACGGGTGCCGGCGGGCGTGGACAGAGCCCGCGGGTACTGATCGCCGTCGCCGCAAGCTGTCGCGTGGTTTCGCGGACGCAACGTCTTGCGTCCTCGAGATGCCGCACACCGAAACGCGCATGGGAAACACGCCGTTACAAATTTGCCGCCGCCCCCCATCTTCGATTGTCGCGCGTCTCGGGCCATAAGGAGCCGCGAAGTCCCGTCGGGACGCGACCGAAGACGACCGCCGATGAACGCGCCTGCCAGCCCGCATATCCTGATCGTCGAGGACGACCGCGAGATCGCGAACCTGGTCGCGCGCTACCTCCGCGGCAACGCCTGCCGCGTCACCCTCGCCGGCGACGGCGCGGAGATGGACCGGGCGCTGGCCGACGGCCGGGTCGACCTCATCGTCCTCGACCTGATGCTGCCGGGCGAGGACGGCCTCAGCCTGTGCCGGCGCCTGCGCGCGAGCTCAGCGATCCCGATCCTGATGCTCACCGCCAAGGCCGAGGAGATCGACCGCATCGTCGGCCTCGAGATCGGCGCCGACGACTATCTCGCCAAGCCGTTCAACCCGCGCGAGCTGCTGGCCCGCATCCGCGCCGTCCTGCGCCGCACCGGCAACGAGGTGGCGGAGGAGGAGGGCGCGCGCCGGATGCACTTCGTCGGCTGGACGCTCGACGTCTCGCTGCGGCAGGTGCTGAGCGCGGAGGGCGCGCGCATCTCGATCACCGGCGCGGAGTTCGACCTGCTCCATGCCCTGTGCCTGCGCCCGGGCCGCGTGCTCTCGCGCGACCAGCTCCTCGACCTGACCCAGGGGCGCAGCGCCGGCCCGTTCGAGCGCAGCATCGACGTGCTCGTGAGCCGGATCCGCCAGAAGATCGAGCGCGATTCGCGCAACCCCGAGATCATCCGCACGATCCGCTCGGGCGGCTACCTGTTCACGCCGGAGGTGACGCGCTCATGAGGTTCGGCCGGATCCGGAGCCGCCTGCGCCCGCGCAGCGTCGCCGGGCAGATCGCCCTGCTCGTGGTGGCCGCGATCGTCGTCGCGCACGCGGTCGCGACCACGGCCTTCGTGCTCCTGCGCGAGCCCTGGAAGCCGGACGACCATCCCGGCGTCGCGGCAGGGCGCCTCGCGATCGTCGCCCGCCTCCTCGACAACGCTCCCGTGCCGGACCGCGACGCCCTGCTGGCGAATGCGGCACGCAGCGTGCCGAACCTTCAGATCGCGCCCTGGACCGGGACCGCTGCCGAGGGCGAAGGCCTCAACCGCCCGGTCGTCCGCCGCCTGCGCAACGGCTTCGGCCGGGCGCTGACCGTGGTCGAGATCGGCGGGCCGGAGATGCGCGCCGACGGCTACCTCCGCCTCGGGATCGTGACGCCGAACGGTGCGCGGCTGCAGGCGAGCCTGCCCGACGACCCGCTCAGGCCGCCGCACGAAGGCGCGATCATCTTCACCGTGATCTTCCTCGCCCTGACGCTGGCGCTGCTCTCGGTGTGGGCGACGCGGGCGCTGACGGCGCCTCTGGCGCGGCT
>NZ_VRUV01000356.1:0-4821 GCF_008039455.1 Methylobacterium sp. WL116 | reverse complement strand
TTCTTCCGCTACTTCAGCGATCCGCAGGGCAGGGCGGCGCCCCGCCCTGCGCCGCCTTGCCCTGCGGATCGCTGAAGTAGCGGAAGAAGTCCGAGTTCGGGCTCATCACCAGCCGGGTCTCGTTCCCCTTCAGCCCGGTCTCGTAGGCCTGCATCGAGCGATAGAAGCTGAAGAAGCCCGCATCCTTCCCGAAGGCCTCGGCGAGGATGCGGTTCTTGTCCGCGTCGCCCTGGCCGCGCAGCTTCTCCGCCGTCTGGGTCGCGTCGGCGAGGATCACGGTCACGTCCCGGTCGGCCTTCGCCTTGATCGTCGCGGCGATCTGGTCGCCGTTGGCGCGGATGTCGGCGGCCTCGCGCTCGCGCTCGGTCTTCATCCGGCGATAGACCGCGACGCTGTTCTGGGCGGGCAGGTCGACGCGGGTCATCCGCAGGTCGACGATCTGAACGCCAAGCGCCTTGGCCTCCCGGTTCACGTCCTCCTGGATCTGGTTCATCAGGCGGGTGCGCTCGGTCTTGACGATGGCGTCGCGTGTCGAGCGCGCCAGGACGTTGCGCAGGGACGAGTTGGTGAAGCTCGCGAGGCGCTGGTTGGCCAGCGCGACGTTGTTCACCGACTGGTAGAACCGCAGCGGATCGACGATCCGGTAGCGGGCGAAGGCGTCGACCTCGAGGTTCTGCCGGTCGGCGGTCAGGAGCGTCTGCACCGGCAGGTCGAGGTCGAGGACGCGCTTGTCGAAGAGCACCACGTTCTCGACGAAGGGCAGCTTGAAGTAGAGCCCGGGCTTGTCCTCGCCGGTCTGGTTCAGGACGGCGCGGACGCGGCCGAACTGAAGCACCAGCGCCTGCTGCATCTGCCCGACGGTGAAGACCGAGGCATAGAAGGCGAGTGCGAGGGCGGCGGCGACGACCGCCGAGCCCGTGCGGATGGCCTGTGCGTTCATCGGGCCGCTCCATTGGTCTGCGCCGGGGCGGGGGTGCGGGACCCGAACTCGGCCAGCGGCAGCACCGGCACGACGCCCGCGGCACCGGTCGCGCCGGAGCCGGCGACGCCCTGATCGATGATCACCTTGTTCACGGAGCCGAGCACCTTCTCCATCGTCTCCAGGAAGATCCGCTCGCGGCTGATCGCCGGGGCGGTCTTGTAGGAGGCGTAGACCTCGTCGAAGCGCGCGGCCTGGCCCGTCGCGTCGGCGGTCGCCTTGGTCTTGTAGGCTTCCGCCGCCTGGACGATCTGCGAGGCACGGCCGCGGGCCTGCGGGACCTCGCGGCTGGCATAGGTCTTCGCCTCGTTCTGCGCCGTGTCGGCGTCCTGCTGGGCCGCGTTCACGTCGATGAAGGCGGGCCGGACTTCCGGCGGCGGGTTGACGCTGACGAGCTGCACCACCTCGATGCGCACGCCGGCGCCGTACTCGTCGAGCGCATTCTGGGTGATCTCCTTGACCTCCTGCGCGACGCTCGACTGCTCGTTCGTCAGGATCGCCTGGATGTTGCGGCGGCCGACCACCTCGCGCATCGCGCTCTCGGCGATCGCCTTGATCGTGCCTTCCGGGTTCTGGAGATTGAACACGTAGTCCGAGGCCTTGAGTGGGTTCACGCGCCACTGCACCTCGAAGTCGAGGTCGACGATGTTCTCGTCGCCCGTCAGCATCAGGCTCTCGTCGGGCATGTCGCGCGAGCGCGCCTGGGTTCCGCCGCCGGAGCGGAAGCCGACCTGGATCGAGTTCACCTGGCCGACGTTCGGCTTGATCACGCCGCCGACCGGATAGGGGAAGTTGTAGCGCAGGCCCTCGCCCTTGGAGCCGACGTAGCGCCCGAAGATCGTCTCGATGCCGACCTGGTTGGGGGCGACGGTGTAGAAGCCGGTCGCGAGCCAGAGGCCCACCGCCAAGGCGCCGATCACCACGAAGCTCTTGCCGCCGCCGAGCGAGCCGCCCGGCATCACGCCGCGCAGGCGGTCCTGGCCGCGGCGCAGAAGATCCTCGAGATTGGGCGGTGTCTTGCCGCCACCGCCACCGCCGCTGCCCCAGGGGCCGCCGCCATTGCCGCCGCCGCCACGACCCCAGGGACCTCCCCCGCCGCCACTGCCGCCGCTCTGATTGCTCCAAGGCATGCTAGCCGTCTTCTCCTGCCTGCTGCGGGATTGCCCGCGCGCCAACGGTTCGAACCGCCCGAACGGCCCGCGACCGTGTCCAAACCTGCCCGGATGAGGCAGCCACCGGAACGAGCGGAGGCCTACGCACCTGCGAGGGACCGTCGCCTGCTGTCAAGGCAAGCAGGTGGGCATCGGCGCCGCCTTTGGCAACCGCGACCGGACGCCCCTCCACATCCGAGGGAAATCGTGGTTTTCACGGGATGCGTTCGAGGTCCACGAACGTGTAGGCGTGCTCGTCGTGCGGACCGGCCGGATGCGCCTCGCGGAAGGTCTCGCGAAACAGGGTCCGGTCGAAGGCGGGGAAGCGCGTATCGCCGTCCGGGCTCGCCGCGACCTCGGTCAGCCTGAGGGCGTCGGCATGGGGGAGCGCGAGCCGGTAGATCTCGGCGCCGCCGACCACCATCAGCTCCTCGGCCGCCGCGGCCGCCAGCGCCTGCGACCAATCGTGAACCGTCTCGATCCCGTCGGCCGCGAAGGCGGGATCGCGGGTCATGACCAGCGTGCGGCGACCCGGCAGGGGGCGGCCGATCGAGGCGTAGGTCTTGCGCCCCATCAGCATCGGCTTGCCCATGGTCACCGCCTTGAACCGTTTCAGGTCGCCGCGCAGGTGCCACGCGAGCCCGTTGTCCCGGCCGATCACGCCGTTCTCGGCCAAGGCTACCACCAAGGTGATCTTGACCGGCCGCATACCGGCCCCGTGCGTCGGGGACGGCATCAGACGGCCACCGGCGCGCGGATGGCGGGATGGGGCTCGTAGCCCTCGATCGCGATGTCCTCGTAGCGGAAGGCGAACAGGTCGCGGACCTCCGGGTTGAGGCGCAGCGTCGGCAGCGGCCGCGGCGCGCGCGTGAGCTGGAGGCGCGCCTGGTCGAGGTGATTCCGGTAGAGATGCGCGTCACCGAAGCTGTGGACGAAATCGCCGGGGCGCAGCCCGGTGACCTGCGCGATCATCGCGGTCAGCAGGGCGTAGCTCGCGATGTTGAACGGCACGCCGAGGAAGACGTCGGCCGAGCGCTGGTAGAGCTGGCACGAGAGCCGCCCGTCGGCGACGTAGAACTGGAACAGGCAGTGGCACGGTGCCAGCGCCATCCGGTCGAGGTCGGCCGGGTTCCAGGCCGAGACGATGAGACGGCGCGAATCGGGATTGCGGCGGATCTCGTCGACGACCCAGGCGATCTGGTCGACGGTGCCGCCGCCGGGCTTCTCCCAGGAACGCCACTGCTTGCCGTAGACCGGGCCGAGATCGCCCTGCGCGTCAGCCCACTCGTCCCAGATCGTCACGCCGTTGGCGCGCAGCGCGCCGACATTGGTGTCGCCGGTGAGGAACCACAGCAGCTCGTGGATGATCGAGCGCAGGTGCAGCTGCTTGGTGGTGACCAGGGGAAAGCCCCGGCCGAGATCGAACCGCATCTGGTGGCCGAACACCGAGAGGGTGCCGGTGCCGGTGCGGTCTTCCTTGGTGCAGCCCTCGTCGAGGATGCGGGTGAGCAGCTGGTGATACGCGTCCATCATCCGACTTCCTGCCCGCGTTCGCGGGCGTTGCCAAGAGCGGGTCGCGGGCGGAGGGCCGACGGCGCGCGTGCGGCTTCGCGGGACTGGATGGAGCGGTCCGACCTGCTATCACTCGTTCATGGCTTCACGTGCGTCCGCTCCCCGTCCTCGCGAACAGGCACAGGGCGCGCGACCTCCCTCCGTCGAGCGGCTTCTCGGTGACGAAGCCTCCGTCGCGCTGGTCGAGAGGTTCGGCCGAACCGCTCTCCGGGACGCGATCCGCGACGATCTCGCCGCGATCCGGGCCGGCGGGGACGGCGTGCCGGAGGCGGCCGAGATCCTCGCCCGCGTCGGCCATGCTCTGGCCCGGCAGGCGAGCCCGTCCTTGCGGCCGGTCTTCAACCTCACCGGCACCGTTCTGCACACCAATCTCGGCCGCGCCCTGCTGCCGCCCGAGGCGGCCGCCGCGGTATCGGCGGTGATGACGGGCGCGAGCAACCTTGAGTTCGACCTCGCCACGGGCGAGCGCGGCGAGCGCGACGACCATGTCGAGGCGCTGATCTGTCGGCTGACCGGGGCGGAGGCGGCGATCGTCGTCAACAACAACGCGGCGGCCGTCTTCCTCGTCCTGAACGCGCTCGCGATGCGCAAGGAGGTGGTGGTCTCCCGCGGCGAGCTCGTGGAGATCGGCGGCTCGTTCCGCGTGCCCGACGTGATGGCGCGGGCCGGGTGTCGCCTGCGCGAGGTCGGCACCACGAACCGGACCCACCTGCGCGACTTCGACGAGGCGCTCGGCCCGCGCACCGGCCTGGTGATGCGGGTCCATCCCAGCAACTACGAGATCCGCGGGTTCACGGCGCAGCCCCGCGAGGAGGCGCTCGGCCAAGCGCTCGGGATGCAGGTAGAGCCGCAGCGTCGCCTCGAGCGCGGCGTAGGTCATCTTGTCGACCCGCAACGCGCGCTTCAACGGGCTCTTGCGAACCTTACGCAGCAGGTCGGCGCGCCCGGCGACGATCCCGCACTGGACCCCGCCGAGGAGCTTGTCGCCGCTGAAGGTGACGAGGTCGGCATGGGCGAGGGCGGCCCGCACGGTCGGCTCCGGCGGCAGGCCATGCGCGGCCAGATCGATCAGGCTGCCACTGCCGAGGTCGAGCGCCAGCGGCACGCCGCGCTCGCGGC
>NZ_VRUV01000355.1:0-4825 GCF_008039455.1 Methylobacterium sp. WL116 | reverse complement strand
GCGCCGACGCGCCTGCCGACCCAGGGCGGCGCCCCGCGCCCGGTCCTCGCCGCCACCCATGAGGGCCGGTGCCGGACCATTCCCGCCGACTGCGTGATCGGCGTGCGCGCCGGGGACGACGCGGCGGCCGAGGTCGAACAGGTGTCCGCCCCGGGCCTGATCCTGTCCGCGGTCGAGGAATTTCTCGCGCTGGACGCGCGCCACGCGGCGCGCCCGATCATCGCCGATCCGTCGGAGGCGTCGATGGTGCGGGTGGTGACCCGCCTGTTCGCCCGCCGCGGGCAGATGCGGATCGAGCTCGCCCGCCGCGCCGGGGAACTCGTCGCCGGCACGCTCCACCTCGGCGCGGGCGCCCGCGCCGTGGTCTGGCGGCGCGCGGCGCGGGTGTGACGCGCTACTCGTCCTCGCCGAACCTGTCGGCGAGCAGCGCCTCGATCGCCGCGAGGCAGGGCTCGGCGTCGGCTCCGACGGCGGTGACCATCACGTGGGTGCCCTGCGCCGCGCCGAGCGTCAGCAGCCCCATGATCGAGCGGCCGCCCACCGTCTCGCCGGCGCGGGTCACCGTGACCTGAGCGTCGAAGCGCTCGACGGTCTGGACGAACTTGGCGGATGCCCGCGCGTGCAGGCCGCGTCGGTTGATGATCGGCAGGCGCCGCAGGAAGCCGCCGTCGGGCACGGGCGGCGGCTCGTCGTCGGGCTCGAAGAGGTCGTCCATTCCCCGGCGCGCTTCCCTGTCCGTCGCCGCGCTGCGATTCGCGTCGGCCTGAATCGGCGCGCGCACGGCGCGGCCCTCACCGTGCGTAGCGGGTTGGCGGTCGGGACGGCAAGATGACGGGGAAGACTATTTGCCGGCGAGAACGCGCGAGGCGACGTTGATGTACTTGCGGCCGGCTTCCTGGGCGTGGAGCACCGCGTCGCCGAGGGATTCCGCATCGCGGACGCTGGCGAGCTTGATCAGCATCGGCAGGTTGATGCCCGCCACCACCTCGACGGCGCCGCCGTTCATGCAGGACAGCGCGAGGTTCGACGGCGTGCCGCCGAACATGTCCGTCAGCACGACGACGCCGGTTCCGGTATTCACCCGGCCGACCGCCGACATGATGTCCCGCCGCCGAAGCTCCATGTCGTCTTCCGGACCGATCGTGATGGTCTCGATCTGCTTCTGAGGGCCAACCACGTGCTCCAATGCGGCCCTGAATTCGGTCGCGAGCAGTCCGTGGGTGACGAGCACCATGCCAATCATCGACACGTATTCCGGTGTCCTGTGAACGAGTCCGCCATGTTGTGCATTGCACGCACAGGCTCAAGGCAGTCGCGACGTTTTGATCGCCCGTCGCCGCGATCATGCCACGCAAGTGAGCACCGCGCTACGGGGCCGCGCGGGTCCGGTCGACGGGAAGCGGCGTGTGCGACTGCGAAGACACGCTGAGCCCGGCCAATGCCCGTTCCGCGAGCACCAGGCCGGGTGCGAGGCCGGCCTCGCGCACCGCGCGGTCGATCCGGAGCGCGGGCAGGGCGATGCCGAGGATCGTGGCCTCGCCATCCGGCGCATCGGGCAGGCGCGGCTCGCCGGCGACGAGGTCGACGACGAGCCGCAGGACGCAGGCCTCGACGCTCTCCACCGCGACGATCCCGTGGCCGCGGATCTCGATCCGCCCGGCGATGGCGGGATGCGGGCGTGCCACGACGCGCCCGTGGCACCGCGCGAGGCGCACCCGGTCGTCGCCGACCAGGGCCGCGAAGCCGCCCCGAAGGGTGGCCCGCTCGATCAGCGCCAGGGCGAGGCTCGACTTGCCGGCGCCCGCCTCGCCGCGGAGCAGCACGCCCGCCTCGCCGACCACGACGCAGGTGGCGTGCACGGTGACACGCTCCGCATCCGTCGCATCGTGCGATGCGCGGCGCACCGGCCCGATCACGCCGCCGACAACTGCCGCGGCGCCGCCGGGATCCGCACGATGATGCGGGCGCCGCGGACCGTCGGCTCGCCGTCCTCGTCCGCCGGGCCGGGGCGGTTCTCGGCGCGGATCGAGCCGCGATGCGCCTGGACGATCTGACGGGAGATCGAGAGGCCGAGCCCCGAGTTCTGGCCGAAGCCCTGCTCGGGACGGTCGGTGTAGAAGCGCTCGAAGATCCGCTCGAGGGCGTGCTCGGGAATGCCCGGCCCCTCGTCCTCGCAGATCAGCTCGATGTCGCCGCGCACCCGGCGCAGCGCCACGCGCACCTTCGCCTCGGTCGGCGAGAACGAGCGGGCGTTGTCGAGGAGGTTGTTCACCACCTGGCCGAGGCGGCTGTCGTGCCCGATGATCGCGAACGGCGTGTCCTGGTCGCCGGCCGGCGCGTCGACGTCGAGCTGGATCAGGCAGTCCTTGGGGCGCTTGCGCTCGTTGGCGACCGAGACCACCGTGGCCAGGAGCTTGCGCAGGTCGACCTTGCGCGCCTCGGCGCGGGCGAGCTCGGCGTCGAGCCGCGAGGCGTCGGCGATGTCGCTGATCAGGCGGTCGAGGCGCTTCACGTCGTGCTGGATGATCGCCATCAGCCGGCTGCGCGAATCGTCGTTGCGGGCGAGCGGCAGGGTCTCGACCGCGCTGCGCAGGGAGGTCAGCGGGTTCTTCAGCTCGTGGCTGACGTCGGCGGCGAAGCTCTCGATTGCGTCGATGCGCCGGTAGAGCGCCTGCGTCATGTCCCGCAGGGCGCCCGAGAGGTGGCCGATCTCGTCGGTGCGGCTGGTGAAGTCGGGGATCTCCTCGCGGGTCTTGATCCCCATGCGCACCTTCTCGGCGGCCTCCGCCAGCCGCCGCACCGGGCCGGCGATGGCGCCGGCGAGCAGGATCGAGAGCACCACCATCACCATCGCGGCGACGAGGAAGACTTGGAACAGGCCGAAGCGCTCCGAGGCGATGACGCGGTCGATCGCGTCGCCCTGCGTCGAGAGCAGCAGCGCGCCGCGCACCGCCCCCGAGCGCTGGATCGGCACGGCGACCGACACCGTGGTCTCGCCGAGCCCATTGCGGCGCACCAGGCTGCCGCGGGCGCCGTTCAGGGCGGTCTGGACCTCGCGCAGGGAATGGCCGTTCGTCGGCCCGATCTCCTCCTGCGGCTTCACCCGCTCGCCGAACAGGCCGAAGCTCCACGCTTGCGCGACCTCGAAGGCGCGCTCGAGCAGGGAGCGCTTGCGGATCTGGGGCGTACCCGCGGCGCCCTCGGGCCGGTTGAACAGCGAGCGCGTGTCGAACAGCAGGCCGCCCTCGCTGTCGTAGACCCGCGCGCGGTTGCCCGTCGGGGTCACGAGGCGGCGCAGGAGCGGCGCGACCTGCTCCGGGTTGAGCGAGAAGGCGAGCGGCTGCGATTCCTCGTCCGGCGCGTTGCTGCCCTCGCCCGCCTGCTGCTGCAGCAGCTTGTCGGGGTCGATCCGGATCGTCCCGGTATCGACCGAGGCGGAGGAGGCGATGGCGCCGGCGATGATGTCGCCCTGGATCGCCAGGCTCTGCACGCGGGCCTGGATCAGCCCCTGCCGGAACTGGTTCAGGTATAGGAACCCGACGAGCAGCGCGATCAGCCCGACGAGGTTGAGCACGACGATGCGGCGGGTCAGGCTCGACGAGGCCCGCTGACCGATCGCATCCCAGGAGGCCCGCGGCCATGCGAGCGGGCCGCGGCGCGGCTCTTCATCGGTCTGCGACGTCACGACGGTCCGGTGTTCGAGAAGCGATCGAGGCATTCGGGGCGGGGCGCGGAGCTTCAGCCTTCCTTGAAGCGGTAGCCGACGCCGTAGAGCGTCTCGATCATGTCGAACGCGGTGTCGGTCACCTTGAACTTCTTGCGCAGGCGCTTGATGTGGCTGTCGATGGTGCGGTCGTCGACGTAGACCTGGTCGTCGTAGGCCGCGTCCATCAGCGCGTTGCGGCTCTTCACGACGCCCGGACGGTGGGCGAGCGCCTGCAGGATCAGGAACTCGGTCACCGTCAGGGTCACCGGCTCGCCCTTCCAGGTGCAGGTGTGGCGCTCCGGGTCCATCATCAGCGAGCCGCGCTCGAGCGAGCGGGCGGCGGCGTCCGCCTCGCGGGCGGCGGCGCCCGGGCCGTCCTTCGGGGCGAAGCGGCGCAGCACCGCCTTCACCCGCTCGACCAGCAGCCGCTGTGAGAACGGCTTATGGATGAAGTCGTCGGCGCCCATCTTGAGGCCGAACAGCTCGTCGATCTCCTCGTCCTTCGAGGTCAGGAAGATCACGGGAAGGTCCGATTTCTGCCGCAGGCGCCTGAGAAGCTCCATCCCGTCCATGCGCGGCATCTTGATGTCGAAGATCGCGAGGTCGGGCGGCGAGTGCTTGAGCCCGTCGAGGGCCGAGGCGCCGTCGGTGTAGGTCTGGATCCGGTAGCCTTCGGTCTCCAGGGCGATCGACACCGAGGTGAGGATGTTGCGGTCGTCGTCGACGAGGGCGATGGTCGGCATGCGCGTTCCTTGACTGATCGGGGCCGTGCGGGCGCGTGACGAGGGCCTGCGTCGCCGCCTCCGGCCCCGGACGGGGCAGGCAAAAACGCGAACGCGACGACGAGTCGTATGACCGTGTCCGTTTCGCGCGGAAGGTCTGGTGCTTTAAGCCGAAGTTTCGAAAAAAGCGAGCGGCCATGGTAGCTTGGCCGTATCCGGGCGATGCGCCGCGTCCCCCCGGCCTCGTCGGCGGCCGCGATTTCGCCCTATGATGCGGCGGGCGCGGCGTTTTTCCGACGCCGCTTCGGGGAGCGACGGGCGCGATGGCAGAGACATCCGACAGCGTGGGCGGGGCCGAATCGAGCGGGCCGCGCGCACGCTGTCGGATGTCTCTGCC
>NZ_VRUV01000354.1:0-4825 GCF_008039455.1 Methylobacterium sp. WL116 | reverse complement strand
CACAACCCACGCACCCGCACAATTCCTCCCTGCGGCTCCGCCATATCCAGCTCGTACGCTCTGCGCGCAGGACGCGGTGCGCACGGATCTGATGGCCTCGGTCAACGGCGCCCCCGACTTCAAGGACGGCAAGCGCCGGCTCAAGGCGCTGGTCGAGCCCGAGACGGTCTTCGAGGATCGCAAGGCCAAGCGGATGACCTGCCGCTACACCTCGGTCTGGGACGAGACCCAGGACACGGGCACGACCGAGACGCGCATGAAGATGACCTTCAAGGCCAGCGACGACGGCAAGGACGGCATCGACCTCGATTACAGCTTCGACAAGTAGCAGCCGCGCAGCCTCCCGGCGGCCCCAGGGCCGTCGGGACGGAGCCGGTGAGGGCCGGACCTAGCCCGCGTCGAGAGCCTCGAGGACGAGGCTCTCGTTGGTGTAGACGCAGATCTCGGCGGCGATCCGCATGGCCTTGCGCACGATCGCCTCGGCGTCGAGGTTGGTGTCCTCCAGGGCGCGCGCGGCCGACAGCGCGTAGTTGCCGCCGGAGCCGATCGCCATCACCCCGCCCTCCGGCTCGAGCACGTCGCCCGCGCCCGACAGCAGCAGGCTGACGTCCTTGTCGGCCACCAGCATCATCGCCTCCAGGCGGCGCAGGTAGCGGTCAGTGCGCCAGTCCTTGGTCAGCTCGACGCAGGCGCGGGTAAGCTGCCCGGGATACTGCTCGAGCTTGGCTTCCAGCCGCTCGAACAGGGTGAAGGCGTCGGCCGTCGCGCCGGCGAACCCGCCGATCACCGCGCCCTTGGCGAGCTTCCGGACCTTCCGGGCATTGCCCTTGACGATGGTCTGGCCGAGGCTGACCTGGCCGTCGCCGCCGATGACGACGCGGCCCCCCTTGCGCACCATCAGGATGGTGGTGGCGTGCATCTGGGCCGGGCCTGAATCGTCGTGTGCCAAGGGTGTCTCCGGGTGTCGCTCGGCGTCAGGTAGGGGCTCGCGCCCCGGATTGCCAAGCGGCACCGCGAAGACCCGCGGTCAGTGGTCGCCGCCGAGATAGGCCGCGCGCACCGCCGGATCGCTCTTGAGCCGGGCCGCCGGCCCCTGGAAGCGGATGCGGCCGTTCTCGAGGACGTAGGCGTAGTCGGCCACCCCGAGCGCCGCCATGGCGAACTGCTCGACGAGCAGCATCGTCACCTGCTCCTCCTTGAGCTGGCGGATGATGCGGAACACCTCCTCGACGAGCTTCGGCGCCAGCCCCATCGACGGCTCGTCCAGCAGCAGGATGTCGGGGCGCAGCATCAGGGCGCGGCCCATGGCGAGCATCTGCTGCTCGCCGCCCGAGAGCGTGCCGGCGAGCTGCAGCCGGCGCTCCTTGAGGCGCGGGAACAGCGCGTAGGCGCGCTCGCGGTCGGCGGAAACGTCGCCCTTGGGGCGCGAGCCGGTCAGCCGCGGGAAGGCGCCGAGCGTCAGGTTGTCCTCCACCGACAGGGTCGGGAACACCCGCCGCCCCTCCGGCGAGTGGGCGAGGCCGGCGCGGGCCACGTCGTGGCTGTCGAGCCCCGAGATCTCACGCCCGGCGAGCCGGATCGAGCCGGCGCGCGGCTGGATCATCCCCGAGAGGGCCCGCATCGTCGTGGTCTTGCCGGCCCCGTTGGAGCCGATCAGCGTCACGACCTTGCCCTTCGGCACCTGGAACGAGAGCCCGTGCAGGACCTCGATCTGGCCGTACCCGGCCGACAGGTTGGCGACCTCAAGCATGGGCTGGCTCCGGAGCGGCCGAGCCGCCCATGTCGTCGGGGGCGCCGAGATAGGCCTCGATCACCTTCGGGTCGGCCTGCACCTCGCGGGCCCCGCCCTCGGCGATCTTGTGCCCGAAATCGAGCACGCTGACCCGGTCGCACAGCCCCATCACCACGTCCATGTGGTGCTCGATCAGGATCACGGTGATGCCCGCGTCGCGGATCTTGCGGATGATCGCGGTCAGGTCCGCGATGTCGGGCGCGGTCAGGCCGGCGGCCGGCTCGTCCAGCAGCAGCAGCACGGGGTCGAGCGCCAGCGCGCGGCCGATCTCCAGGAGGCGCTGCTTGCCGTAGGGCAGGTTGCGGGCCTCCACCTGGGCGAGGCTCGACAGGCCCATGAAGTCGAGGATCGCCATCGCCCGGGCGCGGGCCTCGCGCTCCTCGCGGCGGCGCCGCGGCGTGCCGAGGATCGCGTCGACGATGGTGCCGTGGAAGGCGTGGTGCAGGCCGACGAGCACGTTCTCCAGGGCCGTCATCTCGCGGAAGAGCTGCACGTTCTGGAAGGTGCGGGCCACGCCGGCGAGCGCGATCTCGGAGGGCGTGCGCCCGTCGAGGCGCTTCGGCGCGCTGCCGGCCGCGGCCAGCGTCACCGCGCCGGCGGTGGGTTTGTAGATGCCGGTGAGCACGTTCATCATCGTGCTCTTGCCCGAGCCGTTCGGGCCGATGAGCCCGTGGATCGTGCCGGGCCTCACCGACAGGTCGACGCCGGCCAGCGCCTTTAGGCCGCCGAACTGCATCAGCGCCTGCTCGACCTGCAGCAGCGGCTCGGTGCCGGCGGCCTTGCCGCGCTGCGCGATCAGCGCGTCGCCGTCGGCCGAGAGCGCCTTGCCCTCCGCCGTGTGGGCCGGGCGGAGCGCCGGGATCTTCTCGCGCAGGAAGCCGACGATGCCATCGGGCAGGTAGTAGACCACGAACAGGATCAGCAGGCCGAACACGCTGAGCCGGAAGTCGGTGACCGATTGCAGCGCCAGCGTCGCGGGCAGGAACAGGATGCAGAGCACCACCGGCACGAGGATCGCGAAGCGGTTCTCGCGCCGGCGCAGGAAGGCCTGGATGCCGACGACGAGCGCCACGGCGGCGATGAGGCCGGCCATGATCCGCACCAGGTCGATGTCGGCCAGGATGTTGGGCATCATCACGATGATCGCCGAGCCGATCAGCGGGCCGGCCCGCGATTTCCGGCCGCCCATCGTCACCGCGAGCAGGAACAGCACGGTGAGCTCGAAGCCGTAGGAATTCGGGGCGACGTAGCGCTCCGACCAGGCGAACAGCGCGCCCGCGAGCCCCGCGAGCGCCGCCGAGACCACGAAGGCGTAGACCTTGTAGCGGTAGACGCTGACGCCCATGCAGTCGCAGGCGATCGGCGAGTCGCGCAGCGCCTCGAAGGCGCGCCCGAACGGCGAGCGCACGATGCGGTTCACCACCACGATCGTCAGCAGGAGGCAGGCGCAGACGAGATAGTAGAACTCGAGCTTGCGGCCGGCCGCGCCCCAGGGCGGGCTGATGCCGAAGCTCGCGAAGTCGATGACGCGGGCCGGCGGCAGGGTGATGCCGAGCGGCCCGTTGGTGATCGGCGTCAGCTCGTTGATGAAGATCTGCACGATGGTGCCGAAGGCCAGCGTCACCATCGCGAGGTACGGGCCGGTGACCCGCAGCGCCGGCACCGCGAGCAGCAGGCCGAAGGCGGAGGTGACGCCGATCCCGGCGAGCAGGCCCCACCAGATCCCGAGCTTGAAGTGCAGGAACAGCACGGCCGCCGCGTAGGCGCCGACGCCGAACAGCCCGGCATGGCCGAGGCTGACTTGGCCGGTATAGCCGACGACGATGTCGAGCCCGAGGATCAGGATCGCGTAGATCGCGATCACCAGCAGCAGGTGGATGTAGTAGCTGCTGGTGACCACGTGCGGGAAGGCGGCGAGGAACACCACGAGCAGCACCGCGCCCGCCGCGCCGATATGCCGGCCGAGACCGGCGGAGGCCGAGGGCGCCGGGGCGGCGGCCGGCGCGAAGGTGGAGTGCGCCATCGGCTCAGACTTTCTTGATCACGGCCTTGCCGAACAGCCCCACGGGGCGGATCGACAGCACGACGAGGAGCAGGATCAGGCCCGGCACGTCCTTGTAGCCGGTGGAGATGTAGAAGCCGGTCAGCGTCTCGGCGATGCCGAGGATCAGCCCGCCGACGATGACGCCGAGGCCGGATTCGAGGCCGCCGATGATCGCCACCGCGAAGGCCTTCAGCGCCAGCACCGCGCCCATCGTGGCGCCCGTCAGCGTGACCGGGGCGACGAGCACGCCGGCGAACGCCGCCGTCATCGCGCTGATCGAGTAGGACAGGGTGATGACGCGCTTGGTGTTGATGCCCATCAGGCCGGCGGCATCGATGTCGTTCGAGGTGGCGATCACCGCCTTGCCCCAGATCGACTTGCGATTGAAGATCTCGACCGCGAGCATCATCAGCAACGCCCCGGCGATTATCAGCAGCTCCATCGGCAGCATGCGGATGCCGCCGAGCTGCAGCGCCTCCTCGGGCAGCGGCGACGGGAACTTCAGGTCGTCGCGGCCCCAGATGTTCTCGGCGAGATTGCGAAAGATGATCCCGAGCGCGATGGTGGCCATGATCCACCCGTACTCGGACTTGATCTTCACCGCCGGGCGCACGCCGAGGCGCTCGACCACGGCGCCCAGCGCGAAGCCGAAGACCAGCACCAGCGGGATCATCAGCCAGTAGCCGGTGAACGGCGCCAGCGTCAGGCCGAACAGGGCGCCCAGCGCCAGCGCCTCGCCCTGCCCGAAGTTCAGCGTCTTCGAGGTGGCGAAGGTGAGCTGGTAGCCGAAGGCGATGGCGGCGTAGATCATGCCGACCGCGACGCCGGACGCGACGAGCTGCAGGAAGATGGTCATCGTGTCACCGGCGCCCGTGCGTGAGGGTTTGGTCGTTCATGACGCCCGGTCCCGACCCAATCCGTCGAGGCGTGGGCTCCCGTCCCGCTCGGGATCGGGCCGCGCGACGGGCGACCGGACGGCGTCGGGCCGG
>NZ_VRUV01000353.1:0-4827 GCF_008039455.1 Methylobacterium sp. WL116 | reverse complement strand
CGGCGTCGTCGGCGGTCCAGGCACCGCAGGCCGGAGGGCACGGGTCGGAGGCCGCCCGGCGGGCAGCCTACATCCTGTACGCGTTCTCGGAGAGCGGGGGGCGCCACGTCGTCTCAGCGGTGCAGCGCGGGATCGGAGCGGGCGGAACCGTGATGGATCTCGGCCCGCTCGCGCTGGGCTGACGTTCGGCTCAGGCGGTGGCGGCGAGAAGCCCGGAACGCCGCCGGTCGCCGATGCTGGCCTCGTAGCGTTCGGCCTGGAGGCGCGTGAGGCCGGAGATCAAGGCGGTGGACCCACGATAGACCGTATAGGTGCCGTCCTGGGTAGGCTTGACGCGAATCGTCTCGGACATGGGGACCATCCTGTGCTGCGTTGACCGAATCGTTAGCCGTCGCTCTTCTTCCGCGGTGATTCTCCGATCCTGTAATGATGCCCGACGTTACCGCTTCGGCTTCCGCGCGCAAGGGCGGCGCGGCGCGGATACGTAAGTAATTTTGCATTCGATCGGCATGGAGCACGGGACGACGCGCGGGCGGCGCGCTTCGCACCGTGGCGGCACGCGGGAGGCACGAATGAAAAGCCCGCCGGCTTTCGCCGACGGGCCGGTGGCAGGGGCCACGTTCCCGGGTTCGAGGGTGCTGTCCGGCGTGCGTCCCGCGGCGCTCGGGGCCGCGGGGTCGGGCGCATAAAACCCTCCCGAAAACCTCTATCCCTGTCGATGGGCGCTCGGCGGATCGTCCTGGTCACCGGCACCGGTGTCGGCGGAATGGACGTGGGTGGGGCTTGCATGCATGGCAGACCTCCTCTTCGTCTCGCTCCGGCGACGGAGCCTCGCATCGGCGGGCCGCGTCGCCATGAGGAGAGGCTAGACCCGCCCGGCCCACGCTGGCAAGGGGCGTTTTCGAGGATTCGCCAGCCGGCTCGCCGGGCCCGGCTCAGGCCCGGGCGGGGCTCAGGCCCGGGCGGGGCTCCGCGCGGACGGGAGCCCGAGGATCGCGGCGCCGACCAGGCCGGAGAGCAGGGAGCCGGCGAGCACCCCGAGCTTCACCTCCGTCTCGTGGGCGGCATCGGAGAAGGCGAGCGCGCCGATGAACAGGCTCATGGTGAAGCCGATACCGCACAGCACGGCGACGCCGTAGACCTGGACCCAGCTCGCCCCGCCGGGCCGGCGCGCGAGGCCGAGCGCCACCGCGAGGCGCAGGGCGGCGAACACGCCGGCCTGCTTGCCGAGGAACAGCCCGAACGCGACGCCCAGCGTCACCGGGTCGAGGAAGGCGGTGGGCGACAGGCCGCGCAGCGGCACCCCGGCATTGGCGAAGCCGAACAGCGGCACGATCCCGAAGGCGACGAAAGGCGTGATCGCGTGCTCCAGCCGGTGCAGCGGCGAGGTCGCGTCCTCCGGCCGGCCCGGGCTCACGCGGATCGGGATGGTCAGCGCCAGCAGCACGCCCGCCACCGTGGCGTGGACGCCCGAGCGCAGCACCAGCACCCAGAGCACGAGGCCGAGCAGCAGGTAGGGCGCGAGCGCGACGACGCCGAAGCGGTTCAGGCCGACGAGGAGCGCCAGCACCACGGCCGCGAGCCCGAGCATCGTCGGGTCGAGGCCGCCGGTATAGGCCAGCGCGATGATCAGCACGGCGCCGAGATCGTCGACGATCGCCACCGCGCCGAGCAGGATCTTGAGCGAGACCGGCGCCCGCCGGCCGAGCAGCGCCAGCACGCCGAGCGCGAAGGCGATGTCGGTCGCCGCCGGGATCGCCCAGCCCCGCGCGGTCCCGGCGCCGGCATTGAAGGCGAGGTAGACCAGGGCCGGCACCACCATCCCGCCGAGCGCCGCGATGCCGGGCAGCGCCCGATCGGGCCAGGTCCGCAACGCGCCGTCCAGCGCCTCGCGCTTGATCTCGAGGCCGACGAGCAGGAAGAACACCGCCATCAGGCCGTCGTTGATCCAGTGCTGGATGCTCAACGGGCCGAGCGGCGCGTGCAGCGCCTGGGCGTAGGTCCCGGCGAGCCCGGTATTGGCGACGACGAGGGCGCAGGCGGCGGCCGCCATCAGCACGAGGCCGCCGACCGCCTCGCTCGCGAGCGCGGTGCGGATCGCGGAACGGGGGCGCGGCTTCGTCATGGCGCCGGGGGTGCCCGGGTTTGCGCCCACGGGCAAGCCCTGCCGGTGGCGGTCCGGGCTCGGGACGTCTATGCGGGCACCGATGACGCAAGGACGCGCGATGACCGCCACGACGACACCGGACCACCCGGCCCTGAACCGCAAGGCTGTCGGCGCCGTGGTCCTCGGCAACGCGCTCGAGTTCTACGACTTCACGCTCTACGCCTTCTTCGCCGTGCCGATCGGCGCGGCGTTCTTCCCGTCCGACAACGCCACCGACAGCCTGCTCGCCTCGCTCGCCCTGTTCGGCATCGGCTACGTGATGCGGCCGATCGGCGGCATCGTGATCGGCGCCTTCGCCGACCGGGCCGGGCGCAAGCCCGCCATGCTGATCACCATCGCGCTGATGGCGGTCGGCATGCTGATGCTGGCGCTGGCGCCGTCCTACGCGACGCTCGGCGGCTGGGCGCAGGTGATCGTCATCGTCGGGCGGCTGATCCAGGGGCTGGCGCTCGGCGGCGAGGTCGGCCCCTCCACCGCCTACCTGCTGGAGGCGGCGCCCCCGAGGCACCGCGGCTTCGTGGCGAGCTGGCAGATCGCGAGCCAGGGCTGCGCCGCCCTGTTCGCCGGCATCGTCGCGACGGGGCTCACCATCGTCCTCGGCGAGGCGGCGATGGCGGATTGGGGCTGGCGCGTCATGTTCCTGCTCGGCATCGGCGTCGTGCCGGTCGGCCTCGTCATCCGCAGCCACCTGCCCGAGACCGCGGGCGAGGGCGAGGATCCGGCGGCGGCGGCCTCCACCGGCGCGGTGGTGGTGCGGCTGCTGCGCGAGCACGGGCGCCTGCTGCTCCTGACCTTCGTCGTCATCGCCGCCTCGACCGTCTCGAACGCCATCGGCACCAACATGCCGGTCTACGCGCACGCCACCCTGGGGCTCACCGAGACGGTGTCGACGGCGGTGCCGATCGCCCTCGGCCTCGCCTCGGTGGTGTTCCCGCTGCTGGGCGGCTGGCTCGCCGACCGGTTCGGGCGGCGCCCGGTGCTGGTGTGGCCGCGGGCCGCGATCGTGGTGCTGGCGGTGCCGGCCTTCTGGTGGCTGGCGCAGGCGCCGACCGCGGCCTCGGTCTACGCGGTGACGTTCCTGATGTCGGCGCTGTCCTCGATCAACGCGGCGGCGATCATCGTCGCGATCCCCGAATCACTGCCGCGGGCGGTGCGCAGCGCCGGGCTCTCGATCGTCTACGCCTTCTCGGTCTCGATCTTCGGCGGCAGCACGAACTACGTCGTCAACAAGCTGATCGCGATCACCGGCGACCGGCTGGCGCCGGCCTACTACCTCGTCGCGTTCAGCGTGCTCGGCACGATCGCCGCCTGGATGATGCACGAGACCCGCGGGCGCGACCTCGACGCCGACACCGAGGCGTGAGGCGCGCCGAACCGACGCCGCGCCGTCAGGGCCTGTCGTGAGATCGCATCGTCCGCACGCGAGCCGGAATCCGCCGCGCGCGACGAGGCTCTAATGCAGGTTCGAGCCGTCCTGCGCGGTGGCGGAGGCCCGGACGAGCTCGCGGCCGACCTCGTGCAGGGCGACCTCGACCGCGGCCAGCGCGCAGGTGCCGCCGCCCTGCATGATCAGCGCATGCGCGGTGATCAGGTGGTCGGCGACCAGCTCCAAGACCGAGCGCGGCTCGGAATCCGCCACCGGCGACGGCAGGGTGAAGCGGCCGAGCGACCCGGTCGCCGTGCTCTTGGGCGGCGGCGACGCGAGCCGGCTGATGGCGCCGAAGAAGCCGAGGAAGGTCCGCTCGGGCGGCCCGAAGGACGGCACCGCACCGGCCACGACCCAGGTCGCCCGCCCGTCCGGCGACAGCAGGCGATAGCGCACGGTGAACTCGCTGCGGGCGACGCTCGCCTCGGCGACCACGGTCCGCACGACGGCGAGGTCGTCCGGATGGATGACCTTGCTCCATCCCTGTTGCGATACGTCTTCGATCTGCTGACCGGTCAGAACAGTCCATTCATCACTGAGATAGACCACCTTTCCGGCTGCATCCGTTACGAAGATCATGGCCCAACCTCGGCTATAGCCGAGCTATGGCGCAGGGTCCGGCCTCAGGCAATCGGGCATCGCGGCAAATCATCCGTCGGCCCCCGGCTTCGCGCCTTGCCTTAAAGTCCAATGGACAGCGCGCCCGCGCTCCGAAGCGGGCTCAGGACGTGCGCCCGAGGGCTGCCCGGATCAGCGCGAGCCCGTCCGGGCTCGACCATTCGGCCGGCCCCTTCATCACGCCGATGGTGCAGCCGGCGGGGTCGACCAGCAGGGTCGTCGGCAGGCCGGGCGAGCCGGTGTCGCGCTGCACCGCCGGCAGCACGCGCCCGCCGGGATCGGCGTAGTAGGCCAGCCGCGCGATGCCGTTGTCCCGCATCCAGACCGGCGGCCTGTCGAGGTTGCGCGTGTCGAGGTTGATCGCGACCACCGCGAAATCCTTGCCGCCGAGCGCGGCCTCGAGCCGGTCGAGGGCCGGCATCTCGGCCTTGCACGGCGCGCACCACGTCGCCCACAGGTTCAGGAGGACGAGGCGGCCGCGGAAATCCGAGAGCCGCAGGTTGGCCTCCCCTCCCCCGTCCTTCCCTCCGTTGCCCGGCCCCTTGAACGCGATGTCGGGTGCCGGCCGGGCCTTCTCGGGCGCCTGCATCGCCGCGACGTCCCCGCGGGCGGCGGC
>NZ_VRUV01000352.1:0-4827 GCF_008039455.1 Methylobacterium sp. WL116 | reverse complement strand
GCGCACCCTGCGCGGGCTCGCCATCGCCGCCGACCCGGCCCGCCGCGTGACGATCCGGCCCGCTCCGCCCAGGCGAGGGGACGGCCTTGCCGCAGGGGCGCCCGACTTACTTGGCAAGGGGGAGGGCTCTGCCTACATTGGCTTGGCGTGCGCGGACGAACCCGCAGCGGCGGGCAGCCGGCCCACACGCCCCAGGGATTGATCGATGAACCCGAATTTTCGCAATTTTGCTCTGTGGGTCGTCATCTTCCTCCTCGTCCTGGCCCTGGTGACCCTGTTCCAGAATCCGGGTCACCGCGGCGGCGGGAGCGAGATCGCCTACAGCCAGCTTCTCAACGACGCCGATGCCGGCAAGATCCAGTCCGTCGTGATCTCGGGCCAGGACGTGTCCGGTTCCTACGTCGGCGGCGGCAGCTTCACCTCCTACGCGCCGAACGATCCGGGCCTCGTCTCGAAGCTTTCGGGCAAGGGCGTGCAGATCACCGCGCGCCCGCCGTCGGACAACACGCCGTGGTTCATCCAGCTGCTGGTGAGCTGGCTGCCGATCCTCGTCTTCATCGGCGCCTGGGTGTTCCTGTCCCGGCAGATGCAGTCGGGTGCCGGCCGCGCCATGGGTTTTGGGAAGTCGAAGGCCAAGCTCCTCAATGAAGCGCACGGGCGCGTCAGCTTCGATGACGTCGCCGGCGTGGAAGAGGCGAAGGAGGATCTGCAGGAGATCGTCGAGTTCCTGCGCGACCCCCAGAAGTTCCAGCGGCTCGGCGGGCGCATCCCGCGCGGCGTGCTCCTGGTCGGCCCCCCCGGCACCGGCAAGACCCTGATCGCCCGCGCGGTGGCGGGCGAGGCCAACGTGCCGTTCTTCACCATCTCCGGCTCGGACTTCGTCGAGATGTTCGTCGGCGTCGGCGCCAGCCGCGTGCGCGACATGTTCGAGCAGGCCAAGAAGAACGCCCCCTGCATCATCTTCATCGACGAGATCGACGCGGTCGGCCGCCATCGCGGCGCCGGCCTCGGCGGCGGCAACGACGAGCGCGAGCAGACCCTCAATCAGCTGCTCGTCGAGATGGACGGCTTCGAGGCCAACGAGGGCGTGATCATCATCGCGGCGACCAACCGCCCCGACGTGCTCGACCCCGCGCTGCTGCGTCCCGGCCGGTTCGACCGCCAGATCATGGTGCCGAACCCGGACGTGACCGGCCGCGAGCGCATCCTGCGCGTCCACGTCCGCAAGGTGCCGCTGGCGCCGGACGTCGACCTCAAGGTCATCGCCCGCGGCACCCCCGGCTTCTCGGGCGCCGACCTGATGAACCTCGTCAACGAGTCGGCGCTGCTGGCCGCGCGCCGCGGCAAGCGCATCGTCACGATGCACGAGTTCGAGGACGCCAAGGACAAGGTGATGATGGGCGCCGAGCGTCGGACCCTCGTCATGACCGAGGACGAGAAGCGGCTCACCGCCTACCACGAGGGCGGCCACGCCATCGTCGCCTTCAACGTGCCGGCCACCGATCCCGTCCACAAGGCGACGATCATCCCGCGCGGCCGGGCTTTGGGCATGGTCATGCAGCTGCCCGAGCGCGACAAGCTGTCGATGTCGTTCGAGCAGATGACCTCGCGGCTGGCGATCATGATGGGCGGCCGCATCGCCGAGGAGATGACCTTCGGCCCGGACAAGGTGACGTCGGGCGCCCAGTCCGACATCGAGCAGGCGACGCGGCTCGCCAAGATGATGGTCACGCGCTGGGGCTTCTCGCCTGAGCTCGGCACCGTCGCCTACGGCGACAACAACGACGAGGTCTTCCTCGGCATGTCGATGGGCCGCCAGCAGACGGTGTCCGAGTCGACCGCCCAGAAGATCGACGCGGAGGTCCGCCGCCTGGTCGAGACCGGCCTTGAGGAGGCCCGCCGCATCCTCGCCGACAGGAAGGACGACCTCGAGGCGCTCGCGCAGGGGCTGCTCGAGTACGAGACGCTGTCCGGCGACGAGATCAAGAACCTGCTCAAGGGCCGTCCCCCGGTCCGCGACGGTGGCGACGTGCCCCCGACGCCGGCCCGCGGTTCCTCGGTCCCGTCGGCCGGCCGCGGCCGCCCGAAGGAGAGCGACGGCGGCCTCGAGCCGCAGCCGCAGGGCTGAGAGCCTCACCACCGACGAACGGGAAGGGCGCCACGACGGCGCCCTTTTTCGTATGTCCAGCATCCGAGACGGACAGGCATGGGAGACGCAGCGCGGGTTTTCCCTCACCCCTCTGCGGGGGAGGGAAGAGGCGGCGTCGATTCACCGTAACGGGACGCGATCCGTGCGTGCCGTGCGATCGATGATAGGTTGCCCGCAACGTCGCGTGCCCGATGGGACGGAGAGTTTCGTGAGAAAGTATTTCGGCACCGACGGCATTCGCGGCCGGGCCAACGGGGTGATCACGCCGGAGCTGGCGCTGAAGGTCGGCCAGGCGGCGGGCCTGGTGTTCCAGCGCGGCGACCATCGCCACCGCGTCGTCATCGGCAAGGACACCCGCCTGTCGGGCTACATGATCGAGACCGCGCTCATCGCCGGCTTCACCTCGGTCGGCATGGACGTGCTGCAGCTCGGGCCGATGCCGACGCCGGCGGTGGCGATGCTCACCCGCTCGATGCGCGCCGACATCGGCGTGATGATCTCCGCCTCGCACAACCCGTTCGAGGACAACGGCATCAAGCTGTTCGGGCCGGACGGGTTCAAGCTCAACGACGCGATCGAGCGCGAGATCGAGGCGCTGATCGACGGCGAGCTGCACACCCGGCTCGCCGGCTCCATGTCGCTCGGCCGGGCCAAGCGCATCGAGAGCGTGCATGCCCGCTACATCGAGTTCGCCAAGCGCTCGCTGCCGCGCAACGTGACGCTGGACGGCCTGCGCATCGTGGTCGACTGCGCCAACGGCGCCGCCTACCGCGTCGCCCCCGAGACCCTGTGGGAGCTCGGCGCCGAGGTCATCGCCATCGGCGTCGAGCCGGACGGCTTCAACATCAACCGCGACGTCGGCTCGACCGCGCCCGCCGCCCTGGTCGGCAAGGTCCGCGAGCTGCGCGCCGACATCGGCATCGCGCTCGACGGCGACGCCGACCGGGTGCTGATCGTCGACGAGAAGGGGCAGGTCGTCGACGGCGACCAGCTCATGGCCGTCGTCGCCCGCTCGTGGAAGGAGGACGACCTCCTGACCCAGCCGGGGATCGTGGCCACGATCATGTCCAACCTCGGGCTGGAGCGCTACCTCGGCGGGATCGGCCTCTCGCTCGCCCGCACCGCGGTGGGCGACCGCTACGTGCTCGAGCACATGCGCGAGCACGGCTACAACCTCGGCGGCGAGCAGTCCGGCCACATCATCATGTCGGACTACGCCACCACCGGCGACGGGCTGGTGGCCGCGCTGCAGGTGCTGAGCGTGGTCCAGCGCAGCGCGCGGCCGGTGAGCGAGGTCTGCCACTGCTTCGACCCGCTGCCGCAGATCCTGAAGAACGTGCGCTATCGCTCCGGCGAGCCGCTGCGCGCCGACAGCGTCGTCACCGCGATCGAGCACGCCCGCGAGCGCCTCGGCAACGCCGGCCGCCTCGTCATCCGCCCGTCCGGCACCGAGCCGGTCATCCGCGTCATGGCCGAGGGCGACGACCGCGGCCTCGTCAACGACGTCGTCGACGCGGTCGTCGACGCGGTGACCCGCGCCGCGGCGTGAGCGTTTCGGCCTGAGCGATCCCGTCTTCCCTCCCCCGTGGGGGGGACGGGCTGCGGCGACGACGCGCTTCCTGAGCCGATCTGAGAATGAACGTTCATTGACATGAGAATGAACGTTCATTACACGGGGGCGGCACGCAGGAATCCGCCATGGGCCTTTCCGTTTCCGATCCCGGCACCGCCCTCCGCCTCGCGGAGCTTCGCGCCGTGGCCACGCCGGCGAACCTCGCGCTCGTCGGGATCCTCGGGCTCGCCTGGGTCGCGCTGATCGGCTGGACCGGGGCCGGTCCCGACGGATGGCAGGTGCGGTCCTGTGCCGGGCTCGCGGTTCGTCCCGCCGCCTGCCAGGGCGTCCCGCCCGCGAAGGACGCGAGCCGCATCGTGCCCCACGTCTTGGCGGCGAGCCTCGCGCGATGAGCGCCGGCAGCGCCGTCTCGGCGCGGATCGAGCCGTCGGCCCGGCGCGAGCACATCCTGGCGGCGGCCGAGGCCTGCTTCGTGCGCAACGGCTTCCACCGCACCACGATGCAGGACCTCGCCCGCGAGGCGGCGATGAGCGCCGGCAACGTCTACCGCTACTTCGCCTCGAAGGAGGACCTCGTCCTCGGGCTCGCCGAGTGCGAGCGCGCCCGCGGCGCCCTGCTCGTGGCCGAGCTGGAGCGCGACGGCGACCGCCGCGCGGCGCTGCTCGGCATCATCACCCGCTACTTCGTCTCGATCACCCGTGAGACCGCGATCCTGCGGGTCGACATCTGGTCGGAGGCGACGCGCAACCCGGCGATCGCCGCGATGACCGCGCGGGCCGAGGCCGAGGCGCGGGGCTGGTTCGTCGAGACCTTCGCCGCCCTGGCGCGGTCCCCCGCCTGCGACCCGGCCGCGCTCTACGCCCTGCTCGGCCCCCTGATGAAGGGGATCATCGTCGACCGGGCGCTGCTGCCCGGCTACGACCCGGCCGCCGCCGTCGCCCAGCTCCTCGCCCTGCTCGATGCGGGCCTCGACGGGCGCCTTCCCCTCGCCTCGACGCCCGCGGAGACCGGCCGATGACCGTTCGCGCCCATCGCCTCGGCCTCGCCGCCCTGGCCCTCGCGCTCCCCCTGTCCCTGCCGGCACGGGCCGAGACCGCCCCGGCGC
>NZ_VRUV01000351.1:0-4853 GCF_008039455.1 Methylobacterium sp. WL116 | reverse complement strand
CGCCATGCTCTGATCGGCGGCGCGGCGGCCGGCATCGCGCCGCAGGGCGCCGAGCACGACGAAGACGAGGCACGAGCCGACCACGAGGCAGGCCGAGAGGAAGATCATCGGCACGAGGTCGCTGCCGCTTCGGTCGCGGATGATCGGCACGGCGTTCTGGGCGATGAAGCCGCCGAGATTGCCCACCGAGTTGATCGCCGCGATTCCGGCCGCGGCCGACGCGCCCTTGAGGAAGGTCGGCGGCAGCGACCAGAACACCGGCTGGGCCGAGAAGATGCCGGCCGCCGCCACGCACAGGCAGGCGAACTTCGGGATCGAGCCCGGCACCACCACGCTCAGCGCCAGCGCCGACGCGGCGACGAGCCCCGGGCCGACGACGTGCCAGGTCTGCTCGCCCGTGCGCGCGGAATGCCGCGGCACCCACCACAGCGCCAGCCCGGTGACGACCCACGGGATGACGTTGATGAAGCCGTTGACGGTGTTGGTAACGCCGAAGCTGCGCACCACCGTCGGCAGCCAGTAGCTCAGGCCATAGGCGGCCAGCGGAAACGCGACGTAGACGCTGGCGAGCATCCACACGCGCCGGTCGAGGAGCGCAGCGAACGGGTTGCCGTGCTCGACCTTGCCGCCGGTCTCGCGCTCCTCCCGCAGCGTCCGGCCGAGCCAGTCGCGGCCGGCGCGATCGAGCCAGGGCGCCTTCTCCGGCCCGTCCGGCAGGACCACCAGCACGATCACGGCCAGCAGCAGCGCCGGCACGCCGGTGCTGACGAACACCCACTGCCAGCCCTTGAGCCCGAGCGCGCCGTCGAGGTCGAGCAGCGCGCCTCCGATCGCCGCGCCGACGGCGTTGGCCACCGCGCTCGCGATCATGAACCAGCCGATCATCGCCGCGCGGTGCTTCTGCGGGAACCACAGGGTCAGCACGAACAGCACGCCGGGGAAGAACCCGGCTTCGGCGACGCCGAGAAGGAAGCGCAGCCCGTAGAACATCGCCGTGTTCCGGGTGAAGCCGAGCAGCACCGTGATCAGGCCCCAGGTCGCCATGATCCGGGCGAACCACAGGCGCGCGCCGACGCGTTCCAGGATGACGTTGGCCGGGACCTCGCACAGGAAATAGCCGAGGAAGAACAGCGACGCCCCGAGCCCGAAGACGCTCTCGCTCAGCCCGAGGTCGCCGACCATCTGCAACTTGGCATAGGAGATGTTCTGCCGGTCGATATAGGCGATCAGGTACATCACCCCGAGCAGGGGCATCAGCCGCCAGGTCACCGTCGCGATCGTGCGTCGGGCGAGCGCGTCGTCGGCCGCGGTCTCGGTGGGCGTCATCGGGCGTTCCTCGCGTCCCGGCGGTCGATCGCGACCGGCCGCGCTTTCGCACGAGACTAGGCTCCGCGGCGGCGCGTGCCTATCGGCCCACGGCGATCCCCGACAGCCCGGGATGCCTGCTCGCGGACAGGACGCGCCTCGGTGTCATGCCCGGTGCGCCTCATCCCCGGTGCGCCTCATCGCGCCAGGGCCAGCAGCCGGTCGCAGTCGACATGCTGCTCGAGATGCGCCGCAAGGGCATCGAGCACCCGCTCGATGCCGGCCTCGTAGGAGGCGCCGTCGGATCGTGCGCCGAGGCGGGCGAGCCATGCGGCACGCTGGCGGTCGTCGGCGAACAGGCCGTGGACGTAGGTGCCGGACACCAGGCCGTCGGCGGAGACCGCACCGTCGGCGCGTCCGTCGGCGAGGCGCAGCAGCGGCCGTTCCGCGTCGGCGCCGGTGGTGTCGCCGACATGCATCTCGTAGCCGGTGAACGGCATGCCGTCGGGCAGGCTGGTGCCGGAGACGGCTTCGAGCCGCTTCAACGGCGTCATCACCGTGTCGACGGCGAGCAGCCCGAGGCCCCGCACGGTCCGCGCCTCGCCCTCGATGCCGTCCGGATCGGACAGCGTCCGCCCGAGCATCTGGTATCCGCCGCACAGGCCGAGCACCCGGCCGCCGCGGCGTAGATGCGCATGCAAGTCCACGTCCCAGCCCTGCGCCCGGACGAATTCGAGATCGTCGATCGTGGTCTTCGAGCCCGGCAGCAGCACCAGGGCGGCATCGCCCGGGATCGCCTCGCCCGGGCGGACCAGCACCACCTCCACCGCGGGCTCGGCCCGCAGCGGGTCGAGGTCGTCGAAGTTGGCGATCCGCGGAAACACCGGCACCGCGATGCGCGTCGCCGCCGGGCCGGCGGACCCGACGAGCCCGAGCACGTCCTCGGCCGGCAGGCGCGCCGCCTCGGGAAAGTGCGGGATCAGGCCGAGGCTGGCCCAGCCGGTGTGGCGCGCGATCAGGTCCATGCCGTCGGAGAACAGGCTCGGGTCGCCGCGGAAGCGGTTGACCAGGAAGCCGACGATCATCGCGGCGTCGTCGGGATCGATCACCGCCTTGGTGCCGACGAGGCTGGCGATGACCCCACCGCGGTCGATGTCGCCGAGCAGCACCACCGGCGTATCCGTCGCGCGGGCGAACCCCATGTTGGCGATGTCGCCGGCGCGCAGGTTGACCTCGGATGCCGAGCCCGCACCCTCGACGAGAATCAGGTCGGCCTGCGTCCTTAGGCGGTCGAAGCTGTCGAGCACCGCCTCCAGCAGGCGCGGTTTCCACGCCTGGTAGTCGCGCGCCTTCACCGTCGCGACCATGCGGCCCTGCACCACCACCTGGGAGCCGACCTCGGTCTGGGGCTTGAGCAGCACCGGGTTCATGTGGATCGACGGCGCGACGCCGGCCGCCCGCGCCTGCAGCGCCTGCGCCCGCCCGATCTCGCCGCCATCCGTTGTGACGGCGGCGTTGTTCGACATGTTCTGCGGCTTGAACGGGCGCACCCGAAGCCCGCGTCGGGTGAAGGCGCGCGCGAGCCCGGCGACGATCAACGACTTGCCGACGTCCGAGCCGGTGCCCTGGATCATTAGGCTTCGGGTCACGGCTGAAGGGACCATTCCATCAAAACTCGATCCCCTCCTGCGCCTTCACGCCGGCCGCGAAGTGGTGCTTCACGCTGCCCATCTCGGTGACGAGGTCGGCGGCCTCGATCAGCGCCGGCTTGGCGTTGCGGCCGGTGACGACGACGTGCAGGTCCGGGCGACGGCTTTTCAGAGTCGCCACCACCGCGTCGAGATCGAGGTAGTCGTAGCGGAGCGCGATGTTGAGCTCGTCGAGGATCAGGAGACGGAGGCTCGGGTCGGCCATCAGGTCGGTCGCCCGGTTCCAGGCGTTGAGGCAGGCGGCGATGTCGCGGGCCTTGTCCTGCGTCTCCCAGGTGAAGCCTTCGCCCATCGCGTGCCACGCGACCCGGTCGCCGAAGGTCCTCAGCGCATGCGCCTCGCCGGTGTCCCACGCGCCTTTGATGAACTGCACCACGCCGACCCGGTGTCCGCGCCCCAGCATGCGCAGCGCCAAGCCCAGCGCCGCCGTGGTCTTGCCCTTGCCGGGTCCGGTGTTGACGATGAGCAGGCCCTTCTCGATCGTCTTGGCCGCGACCTCGGCGTCCTGCACCGCCTTGCGCTTCTCCATCTTCTCGCGATGGCGTTCGGCGTCGTCGGTCATGGCGTTCCCTGCGGTTTGATGACGAGCGGCAGCCCGGCGACCGTCAGGACGACGCGGTCGCATTCGGCCGCGAGGCTCTGGTGGAGGCGTCCGGCCGCATCGCGGAAGCGGCGGGCGAGCGCATTGTCGGGCACGATCCCGAGGCCGACCTCGTTCGACACGAGGACGAGCGGCCCGCGCGCTTCCCGGCAGGCAGTGCGGAGCGCCGCCGTCTCGGCGTCGAGGTCGGCATCGGAGAGCAGCAGGTTCGTCAGCCACAAGGTCAGGCAATCGACCAGCACCGGCCCCGGCGCCTCCGCGATCGCGGCGGCCAGGGCGGTCGGCACGTCCCGAGTGATCCAGTCGCCGGAGCGCCGCGCCCTGTGGAGGGCGATGCGCGCGCGCATCTCGTCGTCCCAGGCCTGTGCCGTGGCAAAGTAGAGCCAGGGGCCCGGCACCGCCTCAATCAACCTCTCGGCGTAGGCGCTCTTGCCCGAGCGCGCGCCGCCGAGCACGAGGGTCGTCCGAGGCGCGGCCTGCTGCATGGCTGGAACCCATGCCCCAACCCCTGGGCGCCCGTCAAAGCCTCCGTTGTGCGGGGAGACCGGACAGGCTATGGCTGGACGCGACGGTGCCCCGGAGACGGGGTGAAAAGGGAATGCGGTGAGGGGAAACCCGATGCCGCGGCTGCCCCCGCAACTGTAAGCGGCCAGGGTCCCCACGGCGATCCGGGCTTCGTTGAACCGACCTGTCCAAGATGGGACTGCGTTGCGGATCGAAGCCCGGATCGCCGTGGGAGCCCTCAGCTCCTGCCCTCGGCCACCGATGTTTCGGGAAGGCGGCAGGCGCTGCGATCCGCGAGCCAGGAGACCTGCCGTCCCCCGCGCTTTCTCGAACGCCGCCGGCGGGGCGGCCGGAGATGTTGTCGACATGACCACCCAGACCCTCACCCAGACCGGCACTCGCGCGAACGAGGGCTTCGTCGCCATCGTCGCCGCCGCCATGCTCGGCCTCGGGCTCGTGTTCCTCGCCGGCTTCTCGCCGGCCTCGGCGCTGCACAACGCGGCGCACGACTTCCGGCACACGCAGAACTTCCCCTGCCATTGACCGCCTGAACCCAGGCGTTCCCATGCTCATCCGGCTCCTGTCGGCGGCGCTCGCCGCCGGCTTCCTCGCGGCCGTCCTCGTGACGGGGCTCGAGCTCGCGCTCACCTCGCCGCTGATCATCGCCGCCGAGCGCTACGAGACCCAGGCCGCTCCCGGCGCCGCCGCCTCGGCGGCCCCGCGGTCGCCCCCGG
>NZ_VRUV01000350.1:0-4858 GCF_008039455.1 Methylobacterium sp. WL116 | reverse complement strand
GGGCAGGCGCGGCTCCGGCCGGCGCTCCGGGCGGACGCCGGCATCACGGGCGGGGAGGCCCTGCGCGCGTGACCGCCATCGTCGTCGGCCTCAACCTCGCCCTGTGCTTCGCCGGACTGTCGGCGCTGGCGCTCAGCCTCGACCGTCACCATCGCGACGCCTTCCTGGTGCGTTCCGGCGCGGCCCGCGCCCGGACCCTGCGCATCGCCGGCTGGTCCGGCATCGGCCTCTCCTTCGTGGCGGCGGTGGCGCTGGAGGGCTGGAACTTCGGTCCGGTGCAATGGATCGGCGCCCTGACCGGCGCGGCGCTGCTCGTGGTCGCCTTCCTGTCCTACCGCCCGGGCTGGCTCCGCCCGGCGGCGTTGCTGGCGCTGCCGATCGCGCTCGTGGCGCTGCCGCTCGCCCTGAACGGTTGAGCAGGGCTCGCGATCACCGCAGAACCGCTGCCCCCTTGCCGCCGAGGCCGACTCCTTATATTGCGGCGCAATAGCTCGAACCCGTTCTCGACCCGGCGTGGCCGACTGCAATCGCGGTCCGTCCCGTGGCGGGTTCTACTCGCTTCGGAAACACCATGAAGCTGCGCAACATCGCCATCATCGCCCACGTCGACCACGGCAAGACGACGCTCGTCGACAAGCTGCTGTCGCAGTCCGGCTCCTTCCGCGACAACCAGCGGGTCGAGGAACGGGCGATGGACTCGAACGACCTCGAGAAGGAGCGCGGCATCACCATCCTGGCCAAGGCGACCTCGGTCGTCTGGAAGGATACCCGCGTCAACATCGTCGACACCCCCGGCCACGCCGACTTCGGCGGCGAGGTCGAGCGCATCCTGTCGATGGTCGACGGCGTGATCGTGCTGGTGGACGCGGCCGAAGGCCCGATGCCGCAGACCAAGTTCGTGGTCGGCAAGGCCCTCAAGATCGGCCTGCGCCCGATCGTGGCAATCAACAAGGTCGATCGTCCCGACGCCCGCATCACCGAGGTGGTGAACGAGGTGTTCGACCTGTTCGCGGCGCTCGACGCCACCGACGACCAGCTCGACTTCCCGATCCTCTACGGGTCCGGCCGCGCCGGCTGGATGGCCACGACGCCGGACGGCGATCAGAGCGAAGGGCTCGCGCCGCTGTTCGATCTCGTGCTCGAGCACGTGCCGCAGGCCCGCGTCGAGGAAGGCCCGTTCCGGATGCTCGGCACCCTGCTCGAGGCCAACCCGTTCCTCGGCCGCATCATCACCGGCCGCATCGCCTCCGGCACCGTGAAGCCGAACCAGGCGATCAAGGTGATGGACCGCGAGGGCAAGCTCGTGGAGACCGGCCGCGTCTCGAAGATCCTCGCCTTCCGCGGCCTCGAGCGGGCGCCGATCGACGTCGGCGAGGCGGGCGACATCGTCTCCATCGCCGGCCTCGTGAAGGGCACCGTCGCCGACACGTTCTGCGACCCGCAGGTCGAGACCCCGATCCAGGCCCAGCCGATCGATCCGCCGACCGTCACCATGTCCTTCATCGTCAACGATTCGCCGCTCGCCGGCACCGAGGGCGACAAGGTCACCAGCCGCATGATCCGCGACCGCCTGTTCAAGGAGGGCGAGGGCAACGTCACGCTGAAGATCGAGGAGGCCGCCGACAAGGACAGCTTCTTCGTCTCTGGTCGCGGCGAGCTGCAGCTGGCGATCCTGATCGAGACCATGCGCCGCGAGGGCTTCGAGATCGCCGTGTCGCGTCCCCGCGTCGTGCTCTCGAAGGACGAGGACGGCGGCATCCTCGAGCCGATCGAGGAGGTCGTGGTCGACGTCGACGAGGAGTACTCGGGCGTCGTCGTGCAGAAGATGTCCGAGCGCAAGGCTGAGATGATCGAGATGCGTCCGTCGGGCGGCGATCGCCTGCGCCTCGTCTTCCACGCACCGACCCGTGGCCTCATCGGCTACCAGAGCGAGCTGATGACCGACACGCGCGGCACGGCGATCATGAACCGCCTGTTCAAGGCCTACGAGCCCTTCAAGGGCGAGATCGCCGGCCGCCGCAATGGCGTGCTGATCTCGAACGACAAGGGCGAGGCCGTGGCCTACGCCATGTGGAACCTCGAGGACCGCGGCCCGATGATGATCGAGCCCGGCGCCAAGGTCTACCAGGGCATGATCATCGGCGAGCACAACCGCGAGAACGACCTCGAGGTGAACGTGCTCAAGGGCAAGAAGCTCACCAACATCCGCACCACCTCGAAGGACGAGGCCGTGCGCCTGACCCCGCCGATCCGGATGACGCTGGAGAAGTCGCTCGCCTGGATTCAGGACGACGAGCTGATGGAAGTCACCCCGAAGTCGATCCGCCTGCGCAAGACCCACCTCGATCCGAACGACCGCAAGCGCTTCGAGCGCTCGGGCGGAGCGGCGAGCAGCGCGAGCTGAGGATCCATAAGGATCGGAATACGAAGGGCCGGGCGGCGATCGCCCGGCCCTTTTTCGTTGGGTCGATATCGTGACGCTATCGAAATAGGGGCAGCTCCCTCCCCCCTCTGCGGGGGAGGCGGCCCGCGAAGCGGGTCGGGAGAGGGGAGCGCGCTGTCCGGAGAGGTCGCTCCCCTCTCCCGACCCTCGCTCACGCGAGGTCCACCCTCCCCCGCAGAGGGGGGAGGGAAGGTGCGTCTGCCGCGACGAGGGAGCGAGGGCTCCCGACAAGAGGAGGGTTCCGGCGGCGAGGCTCACCCGCCGCCCGGGTCGGTATCCTTGTCAGTGCCGCCGCCCTTCGGCCCCATGCCCGGATGACCCTCGGTCTTCTCGTTCGGGTCCATCACCGCATCGGGTGCGGAATTCGCGGGCTTCTTCGTGTCCGGCGTCTCGTCCGCCGGCTTGTCGTGATCGCTCATTCGCCCTCCTCGCGCTCGGCCTTGTAATGCCCGGAGGCGACGGTCTCGTCGGCCTGCGGGCCGCGCGACGCCTTCTGGTCGGAATGCCCGCCCGACGAACCGCCGGGCGTCGGCGGAGCGCGGCCGGGCTCGCCGCCCTGCTTCCAGTCGGACTTGCGCTCGGGGTCGGACTTGCCGCCCGTGCCCATGTCGGTGATCGCCGACTGCTCGGCGGTGTGGCCGCCGCCGCCGGCCGCGGGCTCGCCGCTGCTGCCGACCTGATCGTCCGGCTTGCGGGTGACGGTCTGCGAGGCCTCGTCCGTGTCGCGGGCCATCAGCGCTTGCCGTCGTCGTGGCCGACCGGCGCGGTGGCACGGTCGATCGCCTCGGAGGCGGAGGCGCCCGGCTGACCCTCGCCGCGGATCGCCCGCAGGTTCTCGGCCGGCGTCTCGGCCTCGGTCTGGTCGGTCGCGTCCTCGCTCGGCATGCCCGAGGCGATCCGCGCGGTCTCGGCCTCGCCCGCCGGATCGCCCTTCAGATCGGCCTGGGTCCGGGCCGGGCTGCCGACGTCGAGAGGCGAATCCTGCCCGAGATCCTGCCCGTTGCGGTCCGCGTTCGCGGAAAACCCCTTCAGCGAGGGGCGGTCTGCGTCGTGCTCGGCCATGATGCGCCTTTCGGGCTGTCGATCCATCGTGTGGACCAACAACACCGACGGCAGGCGGCGGTTGCTTCCGACCGCCAGGCGCGATCGTCACGCGCCCCGCCCGCCACATGGCGGAGCGCGGCGTCTTCGGCGTTGCGAGGGCGGCGGAACCGGTCGATCAGGCCGCCGTCTCGGGCTTGCGGGATTCCGGCGTGCCCGAGCGCATCAGCGTCACGAACCGCTCGAACAGGTAGTGGCTGTCGCGCGGGCCCGGCGAGGCTTCCGGGTGGTGCTGGACCGAGAAGGCCGGGCGGTCGGTGAGCGTCAGCCCGCAATTCGAGCCGTCGAACAGCGAGACGTGGGTCTCGACCGCGGTCTCGGGCAGGCTCGCCGGATCGACGGCGAAGCCGTGGTTCATCGAGACGATCTCGACCTTGCCGGTGGTCTTGTCCTTGACCGGATGGTTCGCGCCGTGATGGCCCTGGCCCATCTTCACCGTGCGGCCGCCGAGCGCGAGCCCCATCAGCTGATGGCCGAGGCAGATGCCGAAGGTCGGCACCTTCTCGGCGAGCAGCTCGCGGATCACCGGGACGGCGTACTCGCCGGTTGCCGCCGGGTCGCCGGGGCCGTTCGAGAGGAAGACGCCGTCGGGCTTCAACGCCAGGATGTCGGCCGCGCTGGTGGTGGCCGGCACGACCGTGACCGAGCAGCCGGCCTCGGCCAGCAGCCGCAGGATGTTGCGCTTCACCCCGTAATCGATCGCAACGACGCGCAGGCCCTCGCCCGGAACGCCGCGGCCGTAGCCGGCCTTCACCGTCCAGGTCGACTCGCTCCAGTCGGAGCGCTCGCGGCTGGTGACCGGGGGCACGAGGTCGAGGCCTTCCATCGGCGCCAGCGCGGCGGCGCGCGCCTTCAGCGCCTCGCGGTCGAAGTTGCCCTGGGGATCGTTGGCGATCACCGCGTTCGGCATGCCGTGGTCGCGGATGCGGGCGGTCAGCGCGCGGGTGTCGATCCCGGTGATGCCGAGGATGCCGCGGGCCTTCAGCCACGCATCGAGGTGGGACGACGAGCGCCAGCTCGACGGCTGCGTCACGGCCGAGGCGATCACCGTGCCGCGCACGCCCGAGGCCGGGGCCGCGTCGAGGCTCTCGAGGTCCTCGTCGTTGGTGCCGGTGTTGCCGATATGCGGGAAGGTGAAGGTGACGATCTGCCCGGCATAGGACGGATCCGTCAGGATCTCCTGGTAGCCGGTCATCGCGGTGTTGAAGCAGACCTCGCCGTCGGCGATCCCGGTCTGGCCGATGCCGAAGCCTTCGAGGATGGTGCCGTCGGCCAGAACCAGCAGGGCGGTGGCGACGGGCTCGGCCCAGGGGG